>JBGQCW010000361.1:0-2705 GCA_041495565.1 Candidatus Acidiferrum sp. | reverse complement strand
GCGCTATCCCCAGAACGAGGGAGTCGAGGTGGCCGTCGATTATACTATTCACGTTCCGCATGGCGCGCGCCTTGAGCATATCGGCACCGTGAATGGCACGTTGCGCATCGCCGGTGTTGAAGCCGTGGAAGACCTGCACACCGTGAACGGTAATATTGAAGTGTTCGAGGCTGGCGGAAGTGTTCACGCGCACACTACCAACGGCAACGTGCACCTCGAGCTGGCACACATCCAAGACAAGAACGGCGCCACCGCGGAAACGACCAATGGCTCCGTCGTACTGGCGTTACCGTCGAACGCCCAGGCCGACCTGGAAGCGCGCTGTCTCAACGGCAATTTCTATTCGGAACTCCCCATCGCCATGGAGAGCTCGCAACGCCCCCGCGAAATGCATGGCAAGCTGGGGCACGGTGGTGTTCCGATCCACCTGCGCACGGTGAACGGCGGTATCCGAGTCGTAGTCTTGCGGTCAACGGTTTAGCTTTTGCTGCGTCTAAAGCTTCAGGAGGATGGGACGACAATGAATAAACGAAATCTGCTTCTCGCCGGCGGTGCCGCGGCGCTCAGCCTCGGGCTGATCGCTCTGCCGGGCACTTCCGCCAAGAAACAAACCCCCGACGATTCCAAGATCGCTCGCTTGCAGCAACAGATCGAAGAGCTGAAAGCACAACAGGCAGTGGCAGGAGTGCTTGCGCTGGAAGATCAAGACCTTATGGAGCTTCAGGAGCCTCTCATCGAAAAGGATGATGTGACCATTTTCATGGACGGCGATGAGTCGGGCTGGCTTGGCGTTGAGACACATGAAGTGACCACCGACAAGGCCAAAGAACTCAAGCTCCCCGCCGAGCGCGGCGTTGTCCTGGGAAAGATTATTCCGGACAGCCCGGCAGCCAAGGCGGGACTGAAGGAAAATGACGTGGTGACGGAAATCAACGGTCAGCGTGTGGAAGGCGCGGCGCAATTCCGCCGTATGGTCCATGAGATTCCCGCGGGCCGTTCCATCCAGCTCACCGTGTGGCGTGATGGGCGCTCGCAAACCCTGAATGCCACTCTCGGCAAGTCCGAGGAGCGTCGTCATAGTCTGAAAATGCTGGCACCGACGCCCGGCAGCTTCGCCTTCCACATGCCGGATATGCCGGAAATTCCTGATATCCCTTCGATGGACTGGAGCGGCGGCATGCTCCTCGGCGGGCATCCCCGGCTCGGGATCGATGCGGAAGATCTCAACGGCCAGTTGGGCGCATTTTTTGGCGCTCCCGACGGCGAAGGAATACTGGTCCGCGAAGTGAACTCAGGCTCGCCTGCGGAGAAAGCGGGAGTCAAGGCCGGTGACGTCATCACCTCCCTGAACGGCGACCGCATCCGCTCCGTTGGCGAGCTCCGTGAAAAACTCTCCGCCAAGCGTGATGAGAAAGAGAAAACCGTAAAGCTAGCCGTCCTTCGTAACAAGAGCGCGCTCTCGCTCACCGTGGAACTGCCGGCTACTCCTGCAAGAACCAAACGCGTCTTCACACATCGCACCAACATCTAACAGGATCCAATCGAAAAAGGCCCCTGGATCAGGCCGGGGGGCCTTTTTCATTGCTCGTCTGAAGGCTGTGAGGAGAACGCTGCATCGAACGCAGCGTAGTGACGGTGGTGTTCCTCGGGTTCGTTCAGCGCGGCTCCATCGCGTTCAACCCAAGCATGGGCTTCGAACTTTTCATTGTCTTTCCGGATTCCAATGCGCAACTCGGAGGCGATGCCCTGCCGCCGAAGCAGCCACCAGAGGGTCAGAGACTTCGCCAGACAGGACGGATGAACCAGCCCGCGCCGATCCGCGACATTCACCATGTGCGCGGTCAGGGCCGCGCGTCTGCTCGCTTCGGCTAAGTTTTGTTCCGGGTTTGCTTTGGAAAGAAATCGCTCCAGCACCGCCTGCGTCTCGCGAAACCCGCGCCATCGCAAACTCAGGGAAACAAGAGGCAGCAACAAGATCGCGCGCAGAAACAGAATCTGCGCCGGGCGCTCCAGCGCGCTAAATCGCCGGAGCCGTTCCCACATCAGCGGGGAGAACTTGGAGCAAGCCGTTATCCACGAGCCGGCTCAGGAGTTCCGTAAAGTTGGAGCGCAGCAGGTCTGGTTCGACATCGAATTCCGCGAGGAGCTCCTGGTATGCGGCGTCGATGTTCTGCGCATCCGTGACGAGCTGCCACATCCGCGTGCCGGTCTCATCCAAACCGAAATACCGCTCGGTTTCGAGATTGAGCAGCACCGACTCGCGATCCAAAAAGCGCACCAACACGTGCGCCGGGGCAGCAGCACGGTCCGTGAATGACACCATCAACACGGCTCCTTGGGGGAATCCGCGGCTTCGTTGCCGCGATCGGCTGGAGGGATACCCCTGGCGCACTATTCTACCGAGGATTTCCGGCCTGCGCCATGCGTGAGGGGACCGCCGGCATTTCTTCTTGCTCTTGCACGCAAAGAGCGCGCGCCGATTGTCTTCGAGGGGAAGACAGGCTATAAGGTTTCTCGTGTCCGAAGCCGCGATCACTGTCGAATCTCTTCAGAAGAAGTTTCCTCCGACACGCAGCGGTTGGCGGACTTTTTTCCAACCGTTCGAAAAGCCTACCGCCGTGGCGCTGGCCGGGCTGTCGCTCGAAGTCCGCGAAGGCGAAGCTATGGCAATTCTGGGCGCTAATGGCGCAGGCAAGTCCACGCTC
>JBGQCW010000360.1:0-2715 GCA_041495565.1 Candidatus Acidiferrum sp. | reverse complement strand
GATGTAGCCTTCGTGTCCGCCCACGCTGAACTTGTGGGTCACCGACGCGCGCTCGACGGGCATTTTCTCGCGCACGGCTCGCGCGAAGAGTTCGCGTTGCGTTGGTTCGACAACTGCCGCGGCTTCGGCCTGCTTTTCTGGTTTCTTCCTGCCGGCGCTGAGCGGCTGCGAACGCTTGGAATTATCGCGGTAGATGGCCACGGACTTCAGCCCCACTTTCCACGATTCGATGTACGCGTTCATGATGTCTTCGACCGTCGATTCCTCGGGCATATTGATGGTCTTGGAGATCGCCCCCGAAAGGAACGGCTGCGCCGCAGCCATCATCTTCACGTGCCCGGTCCAGGTGATGGACCGCCCGCCGCCTTGTGGGGCCAGCGAGCAATCGAACACCGGCAGGTCTTCCGCTTTCAGGTATGCCGCGCCTTCGATCTTTCCGTTCTTGTCAATGTGCGAAACGATTTCGCTGGTCTGCTGCGGGGTGTAGCCCAGCTTCATCAACGCCTGCGGCACGGTGTTGTTCACGATCTTGATCAACCCGCCGCCGACGAGTTTCTTGTATTTCACCAGAGCCAGGTCCGGCTCGATTCCCGTTGTGTCGCAATCCATCATGAAGCCGATGGTGCCCGTCGGCGCCAGCACGGTCACTTGAGCATTTTTGTAGCCGAATTTTTCTCCGTGCGCCAGCGCCGTGTCCCACGACTCCTGCGCGGCCATGAACAATTCTGTCTGCACGTGTTCCGGCTTGATTCCACGCATCGCCTCGCAGTGCATGCGGATCACCTCCAGCATCGGCTCGCGGTTCACTTCGTAGCCCGGGAACGGCCCCATGCGCTCCGCAATCCGTGATGACTGCGCGTAAGCTTCCCCGCACATCAGCGCGGTGATCGCACCGCACATGTCGCGCCCTTCGTCGGAGTCGTATGGCAGCGCCATGGACATCAGCAGCGCGCCAAGGTTGGCGTAACCCAGCCCCAACGGCCGGAAGTTGTGCGAATTTTCCGCAATCTTTGGCGTCGGGTAGCTCGCGTTGTCCACCAGGATTTCCTGCGCCGTGATGGTCACGTCCACCGCATGCTTGAACGCCGGCACGTCAAACTGTCCGCTGGCGTTCACGAACTTCATCAGATTCAGCGAAGCCAGGTTGCACGCCGTGTCGTCCAGGAACATGTATTCCGAGCAGGGGTTGCTCGCATTGATCCGCGCGGTATTTTTCGACGTGTGCCAGCGGTTGATGGTCGTATCGTACTGCATCCCCGGATCGCCGCAGTGCCAGGTCGAATCCGAAATCTTCATCATCAAGTCGCGCGCCCGCAGCTTTTCATTCGGCTGCCCGTCGAGGACGTTCTTCGTCCACCAATCCTTATCCTCGATCACTGCGCGCATGAAATCATCCGTCACGCGCACGGAGTGATTCGCGTTCTGGAAGAAAATCGAGCTGTAAGCGTCGCCGTCGATCGAGCTGTCATAGCCCTGCTCGATCAGCACATGCGCCTTGCGCTCTTCCTTCATCTTGCATTCGATGAACTCGACGATATCCGGGTGATCGACATTCAGGATCACCATCTTCGCCGCGCGCCGCGTCTTGCCGCCGCTCTTGATCACCCCCGCGAAGGCATCGAAACCTTTCATGAAGCTCACCGGCCCCGACGCAATCCCGCCGCCCGACAGCGTTTCCCGGCTTCCGCGCAGCGTCGAGAAGTTCGTTCCCGTTCCCGAGCCCCACTTGAAAAGCATTCCCTCGGTCCGCGTCAGCCCCATGATCGATTCCATGTTGTCGTCGACCGAGTTGATGAAGCACGCCGAGCACTGCGGTTTCGGCTGCACGCCCACGTTGAACCACACGGGCGAATTGAATGCCATTTTCTGCTCGACCAGCAGGTGGGTCAGCTCGTCGCGGAACGCGTCACGCGACTGCGTATCAACGAAATATCCGCACTCTTCTCCCCAGCGCACGATGGTGTTCACCACGCGGCCGATCAGTTGCCGTACCGACCCTTCGCGCTGGGCGCTGCCCGGCTTCCCGTGAAAATACTTACTGGTGACGATGTTCGTCGCCGTCTGCGACCAGCTCTTCGGCACTTCCACGTCTTCCTGGCGGAAGATCGTCACGCCCTTTTCGTTCCCGATCAGCGCGGTGCGTTTCTCCCACTCGACGGCGTCGAACGGAGACTTTTGTCCATCCGTAAAATACCGCTGGAAAGCCAGCCCTTTCCCCGTGCCTCCCGCCATTTTCTCCGGGACTACATCTGTTGCAGGGATTTTCCCGCTGAGTGCTTGCTTCACGGTCGCCATCCGTTCCTCCGCGCCTTCGGGCTCCCTCGCGCGCGGGGAAACCCTTCTATTTTACTCCTCTGCGTCCAGCAGGGTCGCCACGTTTTGCTTCAGGGTCTGGGCTAAAGCTACCGCGGCTCGATTCGGCAAGTTCGTGAAAGCAGCCAGCGAAAAAAAAGTCGATTACTTCGCGATCGCACTTTCAATTGACCGACGAGCGGTCGCACTAAAGAACCCGCGCAAAACGCCAATGCTCTGCCGCTGGCCGGTGGGTCGCACACAGCCTCACAGCAGGCGCCACGCCTCAAATGCGGGCGCGGAGCAAATACTTCGCGCTCGGTTTTTTCGCTTAGAACCCGGGCCGACTTCGTGGCTTCATCCGGACCAAACTGGATCCCCGACCCGGTCCGTCTGGCGCTTCCACGTCCCCCGAATCTGGAT
>JBGQCW010000359.1:0-2716 GCA_041495565.1 Candidatus Acidiferrum sp. | reverse complement strand
GTGCGTTCCATGCTGGTTTCGAACGGCGTCACCAGCTTCATCCGAACTTCTCGCAGTGTGATTTCTCGAATGCGCATGATTCTTGCTCGATTTGCCTTTCCTAGAAATCGCTCCAAGGTGTTAGAAGATACGCCCTGCTCCCGGGGGAAGTGCGTAAGCCAACTGCCGCATACCCCTTGGCGAACCACTCTGTGAATTCCTCGCGAACTCGGGCTTGGATCTTGCCGACCTCCTCCGAATCTTCGCGCTGCCAGCGTTCCAGTTCTGCGGGCAATTCGATGATCGCCGGCGCCTCGACGGGCTCTTTAGCGAGATCCCCGATGGCGGCCACCACGCGCGTGGAGTCGAGATGCCATTCGGCGACGAGGCGGTCGGTCTGCAAGCCTCGGTGGAGTGGGCTCGTCGTCACGCCGTACAAATTGGGTTGATATTTTCGGCAGATCGCGCCAAGCCGGTTCAAATTGAAGTGCGCATTGCGAAGCTCCAAGGGATCGAAGGTCCATTGAATGAGCCGGATTCCGCGCCCCAGAGCTTCATCGCGCTGAAAGAGTTTTAGCATCCGGCCAACCCCACGGTCGCGGTATTCGCGGTGTACGCCGGTCATGTGGGAATGGAGGTATGGCGCGCCATCGCGGAGGCCGACGACCGCGAGCGTGTATCCTACCAGTCGGTCGCCATCGAAGGCGCCCAGCACCTGGCCGCCGGTGTGCGCGGCAACCACGAACATGGTGGCCGGCTCAACTTCCAGATCCGCCTCGCCCCAGATTTCGCGCTGAAGTTCCACGCAACCGTGGAATTCATCGAGACTTTCGCATTTGCGGATAACGATATCCCGGCTCATCTCTTGGTTCGCGCTCCGCGCAGTCCCGCCACGTCCGATTTTTCCTCCGTTTTCTTCGTGACGTCCCAGAGCGCCTCCATCTCGTCGCGCGGGAGATTCTTGAACTCACGGCCGCGTTCGCGGGCCAGCTTCTCCATGGCGCGGAATCTGCGCGAGAATTTCGCGTTGGCTTTTTTCAAAGCGATCTCCGGGTCCAGTTTCAGGAATCGCGCCAGGTTCACAGCAGCAAAGAGCAAGTCCCCCAGCTCCTCTTCCATTTTCCCTTGCACTTTTGTTTTCAGCGCGTGTTGCAATTCCGCTGTCTCTTCGCGCATCTTTTCAAAAATGCCACCGGCATCCTCCCAATCGAAGCCGATTCGGGCGGCCTTGCGGGTCAGTTGGAAGCCTTCGAGCATGGCGGGCAGGCCTCGTGAAACGCCATCCAGAAGAGATGCTTCTCTTGCGGGACCGCTACCGGCACCAGCGTCAGCGTCTTCGGCTTTCGAACGGCGCTCTTCGGACTTGATCTGCTCCCAGTTTCTCAACACCTCGGCGGAATCTTTCGCGCGGGTCTCTCCGAAAACATGGGGATGCCGCCGAATCATCTTGTCATGGATTTCGCGAATTACGTCCGAGACGGCGAAACGGCCTGTTTCCTGCGCGATCTGCGAGTGAAAGACAATCTGCAGGAGAAGGTCGCCCATCTCTTCCGCAAATTTGGCGTCGTTTCCGCTCTCGAGGGCTTCCAAAACTTCGTAGGCCTCTTCGATCAAGTACGTTCGCAGCGATTCATGCGTCTGTTCGCGATCCCAGGGGCAGCCGTTGGGGGCGCGCAACCTGGCCTGCACGGCGACGAGCTTTTCGAACCATTCACCAGGCGTCAATCGTTTCTGTTTCGGAGACTTGTCGCTACGCGGGACCGTTCTTTTTTCTTTCTTTCTCCGCTTCCCGCGTAGAGGCATCGCGACCGTCTTCGATCTCACCGCAAGCCTATCTTGCTCAAGTATTTCAGCATCGTGGTGACCGCAGACTGAGAGATGCCGCCTCCGGCGTGACAGTAGTAGAACTCGGGAGCCTCTTGCCGCGCTCCGCCCGCGCCCATGGCTTTGCCATTCGTGCGATAGAGGTAGACGCAAGTGTTGCCGCCGATTCCGTCTGATGTTCCAGCCCCCGTAAATTCATCATGCGGCGCTTTATAAGGAGCGACCGTTCCAGCATTAGGTCCAAGACCAGTCGGCCGAGGTTTACTAGCATAGTCTGCGTATTCGCCCACGCGATTGGAGTCACTCGGTGCCGGGCCTGCGCCTCCCGATATGATCCCAACGGCAAGCACGTATGTAGCTTTGACGGAGTCCACGCACAGCCCGGAAAGCTTCTTGGGAGCGTTTTTTCCAAGCCACTTTTCCAGATCCTTCCACTCTTTTGCCGGCAAGGAACTCGCGTTATACGGTGCAGCATGCCCTTGTGGCGCATTGGACTTGGACTTGTTCTGCGCTCCCGCACTCCACTTCTTGTTCAGTTCGTCCCACTGACGCGCCAGATCTTCCGGACTCGGACGATCGCGCCATGCGATCACCTTGGAAGGCAAATCCCAATCTTGCAGCTGCCGGATGCCGGCGTCCGCAAAGACGCTTCGATTCGCGGGCACGAGCGGAGTTGCAAGCAACTTCAACGCCGCTGGATCGATCGGCTGAAGCGTGAAATAGACCTCGCATCCTTCCTGCCCAGCCGCCGCTTCGGATGGCGAAGATTGCGCGGCAACGTCCTGCGCGTACCCCACGGGAGCACAGCACGTGCTTAAAGTCGCAATTGCACAGCAAAACGCACCGAAGCCGCGCATACACAGCCTCCCTGGACGCAATGGCAACAGCGGAGCCCGTCGTCCGAGCGCCTCGC
>JBGQCW010000358.1:0-2719 GCA_041495565.1 Candidatus Acidiferrum sp. | reverse complement strand
TGGCGTTTTCGGGGAGCAGGTCGCCTTCTTGCAGGGCGCGAAGGATGGCTTCGCGCAGGGCTTCCATGGAGCGTTCGGGGTCCATTTGCGAGACGCCGTAGAATTGCGATTCGAATCCGCTTTGGAGAAAGAAATCGCCCAGGCGCTTGATGAGCTCTTCGAGGTCGACGGCATCGGCGGGCTCGCCGACGTATTTACCGTAGCGGATGAATTTCATGGGCGGGGCCTTAAGAGGTTGAAAGTTGAAAGCTTAAGGTTGAAAGTCCAGAGCAGGAAAAGACTTAACACAGAGATCACAGAGGACAGTGCACAGAGAGCGCAGAGTTTAGAGAGAAATCGTAGAGAGAATTCTCGCCATCCAGGCCGCGGAAAGAGTGTGACTCGGGCAAAAAGGGCGGCCCGCCTCGGAAGGCGGGCCCTACAGACCGGCTTGAAGGCGGTGGTCATTAGTTGAATTGGCGGCGGGGGCCACGGTTGGGGGCTTCGCGCGGGTCGCGTTGATCCGGTTGACGCGGCTTATCGGCGTAGTAGCCGCGCTCTTCGCTGCGGCCGATGCGGCGGTGGGCCCACAGACCTTCGAGAATCATTTCGGCGGCTGCCGCGGCCGGGCCGGCGTCTTTGCGGTCCTGGACGCCGAGCTTGCCGATGTGTTCCATCAGGCCCTGGATTTTCGAGAGCTGCTGGAACCGTTCGTTGGTGGTTGCCAAGTCCGGAAGTTTCAATTCGCCGCCCAATTCGAACCATTGCGTGACCGGTTGAAAGTTCGCTTCGGCAAAATGTTTGCTGAAGACGCGGCCGACGGCCGTTCGAATGAGTTCGCGGGCGACAGTGTCGGCGCCCTTCAACTCGCCTTCATATTCGAGTTCCATTTTTCCGGTGATGGCCGGAAGGGCGGCGTACACATCGGCCACGCGCGCGACGACGGATTTTTCGCCGGTGCGAGCGGCGCGTTGCTCGGCGCTGCTGACGAGGCTTTCGAGCGTGGTGATGGGCAGGCGCTGGCTGACGCCGGAACGGCGGTCTATGCGCTTGTCCTCGCGGGCTTGAAAAGCGATCTCTTCGACGACTTGGCGCAGATACAGCGGTACGTCGATTTTCTTGCCGGAATCGCGGCCGACCCAGGCTTCCTGCGCGGTGATGGTCATGCCTTCTTCGACAGTGGCGGGATAGTGCGTGCGAATTTCCGCCCCGAGGCGGTCTTTGAGCGGGGTGATGATTTTTCCACGCGCGGTGTAGTCCTCAGGATTGGCGGTGAAAACGAGGAGCACATCGAGGGGCAGGCGGAGGGGATAGCCCTTAATCTGGATGTCACCTTCCTGCATGATGTTGAAGAGGCCGACTTGAATCTTGCCGGCGAGGTCGGGCAGCTCGTTGATGGCAAAGATGCCGCGATTGGCGCGGGGAAGCAGGCCGTAGTGAATGGTGAGCTCGTCGGAAAGGTCGCGGCCGCCGCGAGCGGCGCGTATGGGGTCGACGTCGCCAATGATATCCGCCATGGTCACGTCGGGAGTGGCGAGTTTTTCGACGAAGCGGTTCTCGCGCGGCATCCAGGCAATCGGAGTGTTGTCTCCCTCCGCGGCGATCTTCTCGCGGCAGGCGCGGCAAATGGGTTTCAAGGGATCGTCGTTGATTTCGCAGCCGGCAACGACGGGCATCTCCATGTCGAGAAAATTGATGAGTCCGCGCAGGATGCGGCTCTTGGCCTGGCCGCGCAGACCGAGCAGGATGAAATTGTGGCGCGAGAGCAGGGCGTTGACGATTTGCGGGACGACGGTATCTTCGTAGCCATGGACGCCGGGGAAAAGCGTTTCGCCCTTTTCGATGGCGCGCAGCAGATTGCGGCGGAGCTCGTCCTTGACGGAACGCGAGGCGCCGCGGGGATCAAAATCGGGGATGCGCTTGAGCTCGCCGAGGGTGCGCGGTTTCGAATGTGCTGAAGATTGCATGGACGTGCTTGCCGTCATTTAGATACCGATCCGCATCCCGACCGAAGCAGGATGCACAAAACTAATTCAAACCGTGTCCGTTGCCACCGGCGCGCTGGCGCAGGACCTCTGTCTTCTGTAGATGCGGCGCCCATTCGCGGAGGTACGTCACCATCCGCTCCTGGCGGTCGGCTTCGGAGCGAAGTTCAAGAATTTGCTGCTTCCACAATAGTTCCATGGGCAGTGTGCCAGCAACGAGATAAGAAAGCTCCTCGGGAGGAGCGCCTTGGAGATTCTTTGGATAATCGTCGTAGATGAGCGTGTGGCAGGCCTCGAATAATTCGACGAGCTCGCGCTGGATACGTGGATTCGCGGGGGTCTCGCGATCCTCCAGGTAATCCACCTGGCCCTCGAGGAGCGGATCCTCCTGGAAAAGTTCGAGCACGCGAAAGGGTGCGCGCCCGATGGTAACGATGTCCATTCGGCCGTCTTCATAACGTTGCACGACCGCTTTGATTTCTGCAGTGCAGCCGACGCGCGCGAGACCCTTGGGAAGGGAAAGGAGCATGCCAAATTCCGATTTCTCTTCCAGGCAGGTTTTCACCATTTGGCGATAGCGCGGTTCGAAAATATGCAGGGGGAGTTCCGCGCCGGGAAGAAGGACGACGTTCAACGGGAAAAGCGGAATGCGTTCAGGCCGCATGGGTCCCAGAACAAATCATACCAGAGGGGACCGAAGATGTATGGCAAGGCCGCGTAGCGGGAGTGGGCCAGTTTGATAAACCCAGCTGTTT
>JBGQCW010000357.1:0-2722 GCA_041495565.1 Candidatus Acidiferrum sp. | reverse complement strand
GGATGTGGCGGTCATCGTTGGGGCTGGTGGCGTCGGAGGATTCGGGGTACAGATCGCGGCCGCACTAGGTGCAGCGGTTGTAGCCATAGATGTGGACCGGGAGCGACTCGATCTAGCCTCGCAGCACGGTGCAGGACTGGTTCTTGATGCCAGTTCTACTGATCTGAAGGGCTTGAAGGCCGCCGTTCGCAGCTTTAGCAAAGAATCCGCGCGCAAAGGGATAGGTCTAAAGATCTTCGAAATGAGCGGAACGCCCGCGGGTCAGAGCACTGCTTTTGGGTTGCTGGATCATGGTGCCTACCTGGCAGTGGTCGGCTTCACACCCAAGCCTGTCGAATTGCGGCTTTCGAACTTGATGGCCTTCGATGCGACCGCGCGCGGAAACTGGGGTTGCCCACCAGATCAGTATCCCGCAGCGCTGAAGCTAGTCCTTGAAGGCAAAGTAGCGCTGTCCCCCTACATTGAGATGCATCCGCTTGAGGAAGCTGCGGCGATTCTCGAGGCGGTGGCGAAGCATTCTGTGCGGCGGCGTGTGATTTTGCGGCCGAATTATCACGAGGGAAAGCGTTGATTGGAGGTAGTAGGGTGAAGAACCACAATCTTGTCGAAGCAAGCTCTCCGCGGGAGATCCTCATTGAACGAAAACCGGTGCGCGACCGTTCCGGTAAGCCGGTTGAAGGTCTCCATAACGTTTGGATCACGCTGAACAATCCCAACGAACTCAACAGCTACACAACGTCCATGGCCAAAGAATTGATCCTGGCCCTGCGCGAAGCAAGCAATGACCGCGCGGCGGTCGCGGTGGTTCTTACTGGAGCGGGGACACGCTCCTTCTGCAGCGGTGGAAACACACGTGAATATGCGGAGTATTACGCCGGTGCGCCCGCTGAGTACCGTCAGTACATGCGTCTCTTCAACGACATGGTGACGACCGTTCTGCAATGCGACAAGCCGGTGATCTGCCGGGTTAACGGAATGCGCGTGGGCGGCGGCCAGGAAGTGGGAATGGCCTGCGATTTCTCGATCGCAAGCGATCTCGCCGTTTTCAGCCAGGCGGGGCCGAAACACGGGTCTGCTCCCGACGGCGGAAGCACCGATTTTCTCCCCGGCTATGTCGGCATCGAACGCGCCATGTATAGCGGAACTCTCTGCGAGACCTGGAGCGCGCACCACTTCTATTGGCTGGGGGGACTCACACAAATTGTTCCGGTATTGAAGGCCGACGGCAAATGGGTAGCGAATCCTTTGGTGGTGACAGACCGCGTTTTGGACGAATACGGACGTGTGGTGCTCGGCGACTGGAAGACGGGGCAGGCTCGCGAAGAGGGAAAATCTCTGCTGACCAAGGGCATCGTGGACCTTTCCCTGCTCGACGAGGCCGTCGAAGAGATGTGCACGAAACTGCTCTACACAATGCCAGATTGCCTCATCAAGACCATCGAGAGCCTGCGCAAGCACAAGCTCGAGCACTGGGACAAGAATCGCGAAAGTAACCGCGCCTGGCTTTCGCTCAATATGATGACGGAAGCCAACGCAGGCTTCCGCGCTTTTCATTACGGGAGTAAAGACCAGCGAGAAGTGGATTTCATTCGCCTCCGCCAGCGGCTCGCCCAGGGTGCGCGTTGGAGCGAAGAACTGATCCACGAGATCGCGCCGTGGGTGTCGCCGCCTGAGAAGGCCGCAAAGTGATCTGAGGTTCGTCTGACCGGTCGTTTATCGCAGATAACGCAAGAGGAATAGCAGGGGATGAAAGAGACAGCGACAGAGTTAGCAGGAAAAGTGGCCATCGTAACCGGCGGGTCGGGCGCGATTGGGCGTGCCATTCTCGATGCTTTCGGGCAAGCAGGCGCACGCGCGGTTTCTGTTGACCTCTCTGATCCGGGTGACAAGCGCAGATGGGTTAAGTGCGATATCCGGGAAGAAAGTTCCGTTGTGGCCGCGGTTGAGTCTGTCTACAAAACGGAAGGAAGGCTCGATTTCGTGGTGCATGCAGCCGGGATTTCGCGTGATTCGGTCGTCTGGAAGATGCGCACCGAAGATTGGGACTCCGTGCAAGCCGTGAACCTTCGAGGAGCGTTCCTCCTCCTCCGCAACGCTATTCCGCTGTTGCGCCACGGGCCGGGCGGTCGAATCGTGCTGATCGGATCTATCAACGGCTCCCGTGGAAAGTTTGGCACCTCGGCATATTCCGCAAGCAAAGCCGGACTGATCGGCTTGGCAAAAACTGTCGCGAGAGAGGTGGGCCGGTTCGGAATCCTCATTAATGTCGTGGAACCCGGGTGGGTGCGCACGCCGCTGACGGAGGTCGTGCCGCAAGCGGTGAAAGACGCAGCGCTCGCAGAAAGTTTTTTGGGGAGTTTTCTGGAACCGGCGGATGTCGCCGCATCGGTTCTGTTTCTATGCGGACCCGGTGCGGCACACATCACTGGACAGATTCTCCGTGTGGATGGCGGACAGTGTCTCGGTGGCACGTAATCTGGCCGCTTTATAGAGCCGGGGGGTTTTGTGGAAGCGCTAAAAAGGAAAGGTCACTCTCATGGACGTTCGCACATTTGAGGCTTGGCGCGGTAAGCCGCTCGACGAAGTCCTCTATGAATGCCGGGAATTGTTCGAGGACATGACTTTCCCCACGGTGCGCCGCTGGCGTGAATCCGGCGGGAAAGTCATCGGGCATTTCCAAGTCTACTTCCCCGAAGAGATCGTTCACGCTGCGGGGATTCTG
>JBGQCW010000356.1:0-2755 GCA_041495565.1 Candidatus Acidiferrum sp. | reverse complement strand
TTGGTAGCGCTAACGGGAATCGAACCCGTATTTTGGCCTTGAAAGGGCCACGTGCTAACCGTTGCACCATAGCGCCACCGTTATGCGGATGGAACTCTACTAGAATAGGAAAAAAAGGCTTAATTCACAAGCGAAGTGGAGCCTTGCGGGAAAAACTCTTGTGACCGGAGGAGTTGAGATCCTTTCCGGCAGGGCCGGAACCTTCCCGACAAAGCCGGGACAGGTCGGTCGCTTTGCTCAGGATGACAGGCGGTTATTCTTGCGCTTCGATGGGATAGCTAGTAGCTAGGATCGGCGATCCTGGAATTCCTCTTGCCAGGCCATTTGGATGGCTTCGAGCTTCGATTCATTGGAGGCCGCTGGGTCGCCGGAAAAACCGGGAAGCTCGGTGATCCATTTGTGCATGTCCGTAAAGCGGACGGTGAGCGGATCGGTATCTGGATACTTATCGGTCAAGCCGATGGCGATGTCTTCGAGATTGTCCCAGGTGAATGTTGGCGGCATGTCCACTCCAGAAAAAGATTTAACACAGAGGGCACAGAGATCGCAGAGAAAAGATGGCGGGATAAACCCGCCGCTACAACAGAATTAATGATCGAGTTCCTTGGCGTAGTTCTTGTTCCAATCGGGAATTTCCACCACGATGTCGGTGGTGCCGTCGGGCACGGTCTGGCAGCCGAGGCGCGACTTGGGCGTGATGCCGGGCGCTTCGTCCAGCTCGTCGAGCTCGGCGTCGGTTGCTTCGTTGCAGGACTCCAGGCCTTCCCTGACGATGACGTGGCACGTCGAGCAGGCGCAGACACCGCCACAGGCATGGTCCAGGCCGGCCTTAATGCCTTCGGAGAAATCGAGAATGCTGCCCGGCAGGCCGTTGTGGCCGTAAGGAACTTTCTCCGGGTCGACTTCAATGGTCTTGCCGCTGGGAAGAAACGTCACCTTGAATTTCTTCGTGGCGGGTTTGTATTTGACTTCTTCGATGTAAGGGTTGCTGCCGCCCATTTTATTTCCCCCAAAACAAAAACTTAAACCTCCGCGAGCTTGCGACCTTCCAGAGCCGTCGAGACCGCTGAATTCATCAGCAATTCTGCAAGGTGCTCGGTCGCTTGATTCAATTCATCGATGCGCTTGCGGATGAGCTTGTAATCGCTGCCGGCTGCGGCTTCTTTCAACGCAGCAACGCCGGCGGCGATTTTCGCGCGTTCGTCCGCCGACAACCCTGCGGTTTGCGGATTTGCCAGCGCTTTCGCGGTCGCGTTCAGAATGGATTCAGCTTCCGTGCGCGCTTCGATCACCTGGCGCTCCGCAAAATCCTGCTCCGCATATTCAATGGATTCCTCCAGCATGCGCTCAATCTCGGAGTCATTGATGCCGTAGCTCGGTTGGACTTCGATGGAATGTTCTTGAGCCGTGCGCAAATCTTTCGCGGCAACTTGGAGAATGCCGTTGGCGTCGATGAGGAATTTCACTTCGATGCGCGGTAAACCCGCGGGAGCAGGCGGCACGCGCAGCATGAAGCGCGCGAGCGAGCGGCAATCCTTCGCCAGTTCGCGCTCCCCTTGCAAGACGTGGATATCGATGCCCGTCTGATTATCGACGCCGGTGGTGTAAAGCTCCTGCGCGCTGGCGGGAATCGTGGAGTTGCGCGGAATGATTTTCGCGACCGCGCCGCCATACGTCTCGATGCCGAGCGAGAGCGGCGTAACGTCGAGGAGCAGCATGGTCTTCACACCGCGGTCGAGAATGTTGGCCTGAACGGCGGCGCCGAGCGCAACGACTTCGTCGGGATTCAATTCGGTGTGCGGCTTGCGGCCGAAAAACTCCTGCACGGTGCGGCGAATGAGCGGTGTGCGAGTCGTGCCCCCAACGAGAACCACTTCTTCCATGTCGGCAGGCTTCAGCTGCGCATCGGCGAGCGCCCGTTTGACAGGCGCCATCGTGCGGTCGACGACAGGCCGGATGAGCGCATCGAGAGCGCCGCGCGTGAATTCGTGAGTGAAGACCGTGCCGTTGGGCAGCGGGAAACGCAGAATCACGATTTCGCTCTTTGAAAGTTGATGCTTTGCGTCGATCAGCGCTTTGCGCAGCTCCTGCGCGAGTTCTGCGTGCGGAGAGAAGTCGATCTCATCGTGTTGCAGGATGAGTTCGTGCACAAAAGCTTGCAAAAGATTATCGATGTCGTCGCCGCCGAGATGCGTGTCGCCGTTGGTGGAGAGGACCTGGTAGATGTCGCCATCGCTTGTGGAAATAAGCTTGAGGACGGAAATATCAAACGTGCCGCCACCAAGATCGTAGACGGCCACGCGGCCGCGCTGCTTTTCGTGGAGCCCGTAGGCGAGCGCTGCGGCGGTCGGCTCATTGACGAGCCGCAGAACTTCGAGACCGGCGATTTTGCCGGCGTCTTTCGTGGCTTGGCGCTGCGCATCGTTGAAATAGGCAGGCACGGTAATGACCGCGCGATCGACGGCTTCGCCAAAGAAGGCTTCCGCCCAGTTTTTCAGCTCGCGGAGAATGAACGCAGAAATTTCCGGCGGTGTGAAGAGTTTGTCACCCAGCATCACGCGGATGACGTTCTTGCTCGAGGGCTCGATGCGAAACGGAAAAAGCTTCAGCTCGCTTTGAATATCGGCGGGGCCCCGGCCCATCAGCCGCTTCACGGAATAGATCGTGCGCTCGGGTTGCGTGAGAAGGCGGCGCCGCGCCGATTCACCCACGATGATGCTGCCATCGGGATCGAGGCTGACGATCGAAGGGCAGA
>JBGQCW010000355.1:0-2760 GCA_041495565.1 Candidatus Acidiferrum sp. | reverse complement strand
TGGTTGTTTGTTTCGACTTTGATTTTGCGGAATTTTCCGTCGCGCCCGGCGTTCGACGGATAGTAGCCCAGGGTGTACTGGCTGCGCAGCTCTTCGGAAATCTCATCGAACGCCTGCATGAGTTTTTTCTCCGAGTTTGCGGAAAGCACTCGACCGCCGGTTTCATCGGCGAGTTTTCTTGCCGCGCCCGAATTCGCTCCGAAACGGGGATCGGCGACCAGGATGATGTGGATTACCGTGTCCGTGCGCTGCGCCGCCTCCACCGCTTCTTCGATCCGCACTTTACTGCCCTCATCCTGCGCGTCGGTAACAATGACAACGGCTTTGCGTCCCGCTTCGGTGTTCAGCTTTTCCGAGCATGCGAGATAGATGGCATCGTAAAGAGCTGTGCCGGTGATCTGCCGGGATCCGATGGGGCCGGGATTTCCTCCGATCGACCCGCCACTTGGAATATTAATCCGGGAGCGCCGGACGGCCCGGTCGAGTTGCGCGTGATCGTCGGTGAAATCAGAGAGCAGGTCTACGTCTGAATCGAAGGACATGACCAGGGCTTCATCGCCCTTGCGCAGGACCCTGCGGAGAAAGGAACTGCCGGCTTCTTGAATGGCGCCGAGCATGTCTTGCTCGCTGCCGGAGGTATCCAGCAACAGCGCCAGGGTGATGGGAAGGGCCACTTCCTTCGAAAAAAAAGCGATCTTCTGATCCTGATTGTCTTCGGCAACCTTGAAATCTTCCTGCTTCAGGTCGCCCACAATGCGCTTGTTCTTGTCGCGGACGGTGACGAACAGGTTGACCAGGTTGACCTGCGTCTTGATGGTTTGGCCCTGCTGCGCGGGCTCCTGGGGCATGGCTGGCGCGGCCATCGTCAAAGCAACCATTGCTGCCAAGCAGTGCGTCACAAGCTTGTTCCTAGAACGCATGTATACTTTCCTAGACGAGAGATGCCCGGCCGAAAATTTCCGCTGGGATGCTGCCGCCTTTTAAGATGCGGCGAAGCGTCACGATGGATGCGTGGCTGAACGCGCTCGAGCGGCTGAATCCGATAAGAAGTTTGGCTTGAGGACCATGAAAAGTCTACGTAAAACCTTGTTCTTCGCCGTTGCGTTGCTCCTGGTGGCATCCATCACCCATCTCGACGCTCGCTCGCCTCAGCAAGGGTCCTCTTCCGCCGCTCAAGAACAAAATCCACAAGCGCCTCCGCAACAGCCTGTGGCCGCCAAAATCGTCGTTCCGGTCAACCAAGTCATCGTCCCTGTGATCGTGAAGGATGGCGGAGGGCGCCTTGTCCCGGACCTGCGCAAGGATGACTTTCGGATTTTCGAGGACAATATCGAGCAGAGGATCGGCTACTTCAGTGCCGAGGCTTTTCCGCTCTCCATGGTGGTGCTTGTTGATAACGATCTGAAATCAAAGGATGCCAAGCAGGTGGCCGACAGTCTGCGGGCCATCGTCGCCGGCCTGAGCGTCGGCGATGAAGCCTTTGTGTGTCGCTTCGACCAGTTCTTTCATCCCGGCAAGGGCTTTACCAGCGACCAGGACAAACTCCTCACGGAATTGAAGCGCGTCGATCTCGCTAGCCAGCCCTCCGTGGCGTCTCCGGGCGCGGCCATCAACAACGGTCCATCGATCAATGGCCACTCCGCCACGAGTGACGCGCCAAACATGGCCGGGGCAACCATCAACATCAAAGGACAGCCAACCAAGGCTCTGGACGATGCGGTTTACGCTGCCGCCGAGCTGCTGAAGGGCCGGGGCCGCGATCGCCGCAAGATCATTTTCTTGATTTCCGACGGCGTGAACGGGCCCAAGTTCAATACCAATAATTACGACACGGTGCGGAAGGAGCTTCTGCGCCAAAACATCGCGGTTTACGGCGTTGGCGTCGGAAGCGCGTTCTTCGACCGGCGATTCGAACGGCTCTCCAAATATGCCCACGATACGGGCGGCGACGTTTATTATGGAATGAAGAGCCGGGCGATGGAGCAGTTGTACTCGCGTGTCACCGAGGAAGCCCGCAATCAGTACACCCTGGCCTACGCGCCTGCCGGCACGGACCGCGGCGCGGAGTACCATTCCATCGAAGTCCGCGTGAAGCGCGAAGGGCTCACCATCCTCACGCGCGAGGGTTACTTCGCTGGAGGAACGCCGAGGTAGGCAGATTTCTTTGTATTGCGCTGTGAGTTTTCGGTGGTGGATCAGTTTCCGATAAGTGCTGCCAGTTCAACCGGTCGATGCAACACCATCTGGTATAAAGCGGTTTTCAAAGGTGGTGTTTATGACCCAAGGGAAAGGGTTTGGGCTTTCGGCGGTGCAGAAGAGCGACATGTGGCGCCGTTGGAAGGCGGGGCAGTCGTTGCACGAGATCGGGCGCGCGTTCGGCAAGGAGCATTCCTCCATTCGCTGTCTGGTTTCGCGTCACGGTGGGTTTGTTCCGGCGGTCCGGCGGCGCTCGCTCCTCGCGCTCACGCTGCGTGAGCGCGAGGATATCTCTCGGGGGATCGCTTCCGGCTCGTCGATCCGTGAGATTGCCAAATGCCTGGACCGAACGGTGTCGACCGTGAGCCGGGAAGTCGCACGTCATGGTGGCCGTTCGCTGTATCGAGCCAACCAAGCCGACGACGAAGCCTGGGAGTCGGCCTTGCGGCCCAAGCGGTGCCTTCTTGCGATCCATGTGAGGTTGCAGAGGCTCGTTGCGAGTAAACTGATTCTGGACTGGTCGCCGGAACAGATTTCCGGATGGCTGAAAATCCAGTATCCCGA
>JBGQCW010000354.1:0-2765 GCA_041495565.1 Candidatus Acidiferrum sp. | reverse complement strand
GCGCGCCGCCGATTTCCTGATCGGCAAGCCTGGACCCGGCAGCATCGCGGAAGCAATGATCCGCAAACTCCCCGTCCTGATCGAATGCAATGCCTGGACGCTCCCGCAAGAGCGCTACAACGCGGAGTGGGTGAGAGAGAAGCGCGTCGGCATCGTGCTACATAGCTTCCGCGAGGTCGCCACAGGGGTGCGGCAGATGCTCGAGCCCGCCTCGCTGGCCGAGTTTCGAAAGAACGTTGCGGCACAAGACAATCGCGCGATTTTCGAAATCCCCGAAATTCTCGCACAGCTTCTCGGGGAAGCGCCGCAGAGACCGCAATCCAAGGCAGAGCTCAATCCAGTTCCACAAGCGAATGAATAGCCGCAGAGCCAAAGCCGGTTAGAGCTGGGCATGCTCCGCGCGGCCGGGATGCGGAAATCGCGGGCCCGCGTTCGAATCTTCGGCGGGAGTTTGCATGTGGGGCTTCGCGCAAGTCGTTACCCACCAGCGCGGAACGTACCTCTTCGAATCGCACATCTTCACGCATCCGGTTCGCAAGTGCGATTCCTCACAATGGCAATAGCATCCCCCCACCCGAACCCTTCGCAACAGCCCGGGTGTGTTTGCTAGAAGGGCGGTGGAGCAGGTCACAAACAAGATTGCCGCGCAAACTAGTTTGCGGGTGGGGATCCAACGAGGAGCGGCATTGAGGAACGACCGTTGCATGAAGGAATTGTGCCGAGGATGCGATGAAAAACCGATAGTTCCACAAGGCCTGGGAATTTGTTACCTGGGTCCTGGAACTAGGTCGTCTGGGGGTTCTTACCATCCCGCAAAATGGGGCGGCTTCCCCATTTAATTTTCGAGGCGTTCCAATTCGAACCGCGAGGCCGGATTTGGGGCGGACAACGGAAATCGCGTGGAAGCTAACTCCAAGATAAAAATACACTTATGTCGATTCGGCAGGAGAAACGCAATGGCGCAGGCCGTGCAATAGGGATAGCGTAGGCGCGTTTCAAATGACGAGATGTAGAGAGAGACAAGCGAGGGGGAAGGGGCTTGCTTGTCACTTTTTGCAGATCGTTCCCACCTGCCTCTGAGAGGGAAGCTAGGATGGATGACCCCACGCGCTGGTGTGAAAACGACGCCAGCAATTGAAACGCGCCTTCCGGGGCTCTCGTTCCCAAGCGGGAGCCCCACTTTTTTGCCTGTCTCTTTCCTGCAAGACTGAACGCTAACTCCAACCTGCCTAGTTTACTTTGCGTGTTACTGCAATTCGCGCCTGGCCCAGCACATGCGCCACCTGCGTTTCGCGCAAGCGCGACGCGTCATATTCGAATGACAATTGGTTCTTCGCCTCGTCGACATGGAATCGGCGCAAGCCGTAGGTGTTTGCGAATTCGCCGAGGCTCCGAAGTTGTTCCTGGCTGAGTGGCGACTGCAGTTCGTACGTGATTTCGACTAATGTCATGACGGCATTATACCAGCCCGCGCAAAATCAGAGACATAGCCGGATGCAACCCGAATTCATCTAACATAGTGACATGTCCGATTCATCGCCCACGCCCAAGCCCTCGATTCCAGGTCTGCCGATCCTGGCTGCTGCGCCAAAGGTAAAGGACCCCGTCTGCGGCATGATGGTTGATCCTCAGAAACCATCAGCCACAGTCGAGCATCAGGGAAAGACATACCATTTCTGTTCGTCTCGTTGCGCAGAACGATTCTCAAGAGAACCAGAAAAATTCCTCGTCGCGCCGGGAACAGCGGGTATGGACCACCAGCTATCTCCGCCCGCTCACGATGAGCACCAGCATGCCAACCCGGCAGTGCCGGCGATCGTCCCGTCGAAAACTGGGCGATACACCTGTCCGATGCATCCAGAGATTGTGCAGATTGGCCCAGGCACTTGCCCGATCTGCGGCATGGCCCTCGAGCCAATGGATGTTTTCGCGGAAGTAGAAGCCGACCCGGAGTATGACTCGATGCGGCTGCGCTTCTGGATCAGCGCCGCTCTGTCTCTGCCGCTTCTGCTCCTCTCCATGTTTGGCGAATCACTCGGCGTACATCTCGCTCCGAACGTAAGGAACGGAATCGAATTCCTTCTCGCTACGCCGGTTGTGCTCTGGGGCGGCTGGCCTTTTTTTCAACGCTTCTGGGCATCGCTTGTAAATCGCAGCCCCAATATGTTCACGCTCATCGGCTTGGGCACTGGCGCAGCCTACCTGAACAGCGTGGCGGCAACGCTCTTCCCGCAGCTATTCCCAGCTTCGTTCCGGGACATGCGTGGCGCGGTTCCGGTTTATTTCGAAGCGGCGGCGGTCATCACGACGCTGGTCCTGCTGGGACAAGTTCTGGAATTGCGCGCCAGACAACGAACCAGCGGCGCAATTCGCGCCCTGCTCCATCTCGCGCCGCAGCAGACTCACCGGCTCTCGGCGGATGGCACAGAAAAAGATGTCGCGCTCGATCAGGTGAAGCCCGGCGATCTCTTGCGCGTTCGCCCCGGCGAGCGCGTGCCGGTTGACGGAGTGATTCGCGAAGGCGCCAGCGCCCTCGATGAGTCCATGCTCACCGGCGAACCCATGCCCGTCGAAAAAGCCGCGGGCGACAAACTCATCGGTGGCACGCTGAATACCAGTGGAAGTTTTGTGATGGAAGCGGAACGCGTCGGCAGCGAAACCATGCTCGCGCAGATTGTAAAGCTCGTCAGCGAAGCCCAGCGCAGCCGCGCGCCGATGCAGCGCCTCGCCGACAAAGTTTCCAGCTATTTCGTTCCGGCGGTCGT
>JBGQCW010000353.1:0-2772 GCA_041495565.1 Candidatus Acidiferrum sp. | reverse complement strand
CGACCCAGAAGCAATCCGCGGGTGTCGATGCGGCAAGCACCGGTATTGGCGCTTCGGAGTTTCTCCCGAAGAGCGCTTGCAGCAGATCCGCCTGCTCGGTCTTGGTCGGAAGGCCTGTGGAAGGGCCGCCGCGTTGCACGTCGCAAATCACCAGTGGAATCTCGACGGCCACCGCAAGCCCCATCGCTTCGGTTTTCAACGCCATGCCCGGGCCTGACGTGGTCGTGATGGCCAGCGCGCCGGCGTAGGCCGCGCCGATTGCCGAAGTGATGGCAGCGATCTCGTCTTCCGCCTGGAATGTCATCACGCCGAAGTCTTTGTATTGGGAAAGCTCGTGCAAAATGTCCGAAGCCGGAGTAATGGGATAACTGCCCAGAAAAAGCGTGAGTCCCGATTTCTGTGACGCGGTAACAAATCCCAAGGCCAGCGCCTGATTTCCACTAAGGCTTCGATACAAACCTGGGGTGAGCTGTGCCGGCGGAATTTCATAACTGACCTGGAACGCTTCCGTCGCTTCGCAGTAGGAATAGCCGCCCTTGAGCGCGAGCTTGTTGGCCTCGACGAGCAGCGGTTTGTTCTTGAATTTTCCCTCAATCCATCGAACCGTCGGCTCCATCGAGCGGTTGTAGAGCCAGTAGCACATGCCTAGCGCGAAGAAATTCTTGCAACGGTCCATGGTCTTCGCGTCGAGACCCAGATGCTCCAACGAGCGCCTCGTCAGCCGTTCGAGCTCCACCGGGAAGAGCCGGAACTTGTCCAGCGAATGATCCTCCAGCGGATTCGAAGTCATCTGCGCTTTGCGCAGATCGTTTTCCTTGAAGCTGTCGCTGTTGACGATCAGGATCCCATTGGCCTTCAGGTCCGCAACGTTTACCTTCAGGGCCGCCGGATTCATGGCGATCAGCACGTCAATGGCGTCGCCGGGCGTGTGAACTTCATTCGAGGAGAAGTGCAACTGGAATCCACTGACACCGGGAATCGTTCCGGCAGGGGCGCGAATTTCCGCGGGGTAGTCCGGGAACGTGGCAATGTCATTGCCGTAAAGCGCGACGGTATTCGTGAACTGGTTGCCGGTAATCTGCATGCCGTCGCCGGAATCACCCGCGAAGCGGATGACCGCCTGCTCGATTACTTCGCGCTTGTGCTTGACTGGTGGAACTTCTGCGAGTGTAGACATTCTGGTGCGAACCCTCCGCTCATCGATGGACTCCCCTTATCCCCCGGGGAGTGCGGCTCAATCAGAAGAATAAGGCGGTGCGGTGAAAGGATGGTTTCAGAAGCGCCCGCCAAGAGCCGACACATAAAGGATATCACACCGATGTGCGTGCAGCAGAGAGAGAGCCGGTTGGGCGACAAGGTGTTCGACTAGAAAGGCCGTAAATGCAGTTTTCCGTTGGTGATCCCGCATGATGCTGGATACAGACATGGAGTGAAAGAGATTGAGGAAAGACATGAAGGGCGAGAATCGCGTACGGGCAAGCGCAGCAAAAAGAAGAAAGAATTTGTTGACGTTCGCTTTCTTTTCGCCTAAAGTGCTTGTGGAAAAGATTCGCAAGTGGAGGCGCGCACATGACCCTGACAAAACGGCAAAAGGAAGTGCTGGATTTCCTGGTGGCGTTCGAGACCAAGCACGGTTACGCGCCAAGTTTCGAAGAAATTGGCAAGGGCTTGAAACTGACGTCGCTCGCGACAGTGCACAAGCACATCACCACGCTGGAGAAGAAGGGCTTCATCCGCCGCGGCTACAACCAGAGTCGCTCCATCGAAATTGTTCAATTGCCAAAGCCGGTCAAGGATCAAGTGATGGAGCGGAAGATCCAGGAACTTCCGCTCGTGGGCCGCATCGCCGCAGGCCGTCCGCTCGAGGCCATCGAAGAGCGGGAGACGCTCTCGCTCGGGGATTTTGCGCGCGGCGGCAATTCCTTTGTCCTTCAAGTCAAGGGCAGTTCCATGATCGAAGACCACATCATGGATGGTGACTACGTCGTTTGCGAGCAGACACAGGTCGCCAATGCCGGCGATATCGTCGTGGCCCTCGTCGGCGGGGACGAGGCTACGCTCAAGCGTTTTTATCGAGAAGGCGCCGGCAAAATCCGGCTGCAGCCGGCGAATTCCGATATGCCTCCCATCCTCGTCGCTGCCAGCGACGTGAGAATTCAGGGCCGCGTCATCGGCGTGCTGAGAAAGTACTAAGCCAGAATCATCTGGTTTCTCGTCTCCTACGAGTCTGATTAGCTTCTTGCTATCTCTCTGAATGGTTTCCAGTTCCAGCCCGGAATAGTGTTCCCCTCGTTTCGCGGCGAGATGTTTTGTGCCAAAATTCAGTTGCAGGCGTCAGAACTGTGGAGCGGTTGTTCCACAGATCCTTCGCTGCGTGCATGACCGCGGAAAATCAGAAGCTGAGTGAAGTGATTTAGAGCGCTTGGCGGACCAAGAGGCCGCAAATTTGTCCTCAAAACGCGAAAGCATCCTCATCGTCGGCCCCGATGCTGCGTCGCTCCGTACGCTCGAGGACTTGGTGCGTTCGGCGGGCTACGAGGTTGCTGTAGCGCCATCTCAGGCGGAAGGCTTCAAATTCATTCAAGACGCCGGCGTGGACCTGCTGCTTCTCTCCGCCGACTTGACTGACATCCAGTGTTGCGACGCGCTTGCCGAAGTCAAAGGTAACTCCTCGACCGCCAATACGCGGGTCGTTCTTCTGACTCGGGGCGGCGGAGTCGAGCGCGCACGAGGCCTCGAGCTTGGCGCCGATGAGGTTCTCTCCGCGCCGTG
>JBGQCW010000352.1:0-2779 GCA_041495565.1 Candidatus Acidiferrum sp. | reverse complement strand
GTCACTTTCAAATTGTCCAGCCTCGTCTTCGCTTTCTCCGGCTGGATCGTTTCCTTTCTCGCGCTGGGTTTTTCGGATGCCTCTCCCCAAAGAAAACGTCTCATCGCCGCCGCGGTACTTATTTCCGCCGCGATCGTCCTTCCCTGGATCGCTCGCGGCCTTATTCTCACTGGTTATCCTTTTTTTCCGAGTACGGCTCTGTCCATTCCCGTGGATTGGAAAGTCCCCGCCGCCAATGCGCAAGTGCAAGCCGATTTTGCGCGTTCTTTCGCGCGCATTCCGCAGATACCGCTCGCGGACACGCAAGGATTTCATTGGCTGCGGGCGTGGTTTCGCGAACTCATTCGAGAACGAGAAGGTTTTCTGATTCCGTTTTTCTTTGCGTTGGCGGGCGCCGTCGTTGCCATCTTCAAGTCAAAACGAAGCGCCTTCCCGCGATGGTTGTGGCTTCTCCTGCCATCGTTTGCCGGAATACTATTTTGGTTCTTCGAGGCGCCCGCGATCCGTTTTGGTGAACCGATCCTCTGGACCGCTGCCGCAACGCTTGGAACTTTTGCCGCGCTTCCTCTTTTCGATCAGCCCATCAAGAAACGTTTCGTGATTCTTGCTTTGCTTCTTGCGACTGCCTGGGCCGCGCATCCCCGTCTTCTTTGGAATTCATATTTTCGTCCCAGCATCAGCGTGCGGACGTTTCTGCGTCTTCCTCAGGCGCGAGTCGTTCCGCACCGAACTTCGCCGGGTCTGACGGTTTACGTGCCGGTGGAGACGAACCAATGCTGGGATGCTGCGTTACCCTGTTCCCCGTATTTCAACGACACGCTCCGCCTGCGCCGGCCAGGAGACATGAGGGGCGGCTTTGTTTCGGAAGGTCCGATTCCGGATGTGAAAGTTCCCTGACGGAATCACAAGCATCGCGAAATTGCTGCGCCTGCCCGCAACCGTCTTTATCGAGTACCACAAAATAATCTTCTTGCTTAATTAACGCGATCTAATTACTATTCGTCTACTTCCAGCAGTCAGTATTTCATTCCCTTGGTCCCTGGGATTGCTAAGGAGGCCGTCCGCCATGAGTACCGGCCATCGACAAGTTTCGCCGTCCCACAAAGTTCAGCCTATCCGCATGACCACGGAGATTACGATCAAGTTGACTCCGTTCGACCGGAAGGAGTACCGCAAACTGATCGAAGCGCGCGGCGAAACGCTGCGCCGCGCGGTCAACAAACTGAAGCCGGCGCTGGGCCTGGAGAGCGCCGTGGATGCGGGGTGCGGCGTGGGCTTTTTCTCGCAGTCGCTCGCCGATTGCGGGCTGAATGTCTGCGGTTTCGATGGACGCGCGGAAAACGTCGCCGAAGCGCGCAAGCGTTTTCCGCAAATTCCGTTCGAACAGGCCGACATCCAGGACCGCGCGATCCTGCAGCTAGGCCGATTCGATCTGGTTCTCTGCTTTGGCTTGCTGTACCACCTGGAAAATCCGTTGCTAGCGATTCGCCATCTTCGCGCGCTGACAGAGAAATGTTTGCTCCTCGAAAGCATATGTCTGCCGGAGGAAAAGTCTTCGATGCTCTTGCGCGAGGAACCCCACCAGGACGATCAGAGCCTTACCGATCTGGCGTGTTATCCGAGCGAAGGCAGTCTCGTGAAAATGCTGTATCGCGCGGGATTTCCGGTTGTTTACGGCGTCATGCCTCTGCCGGACCACGATGATTTTCGCGACACACCCGACCACCTGCAGCGCCGCACGGTCTTGCTGGCTTCTTGCGTGCCCATCGACGTGGCAGGGTTCCGGCTATTTCCCGAACCATTCGAAAGCGAGGATCCATGGGCGAAGAAGCCCGCTGCCCGACCCACATTGCCGCGGCGCATCGCACGATTCATCGCCAGCCCAACGCGCCGGAAATACATCACGCTGGCGCTACGCGCGCGGCGAATTGTCCCGGGAATGCCGATTCCTCTGCGGTTGCCTTTTGGCGCGTGGTGGCTGGCGGAAAAAAGCGCGATGGACCACGAGCTGATGTACGGCGAATTCGAAGCTACGGAAACGCGTTTTGTGCAGAAGCTTCTTCGGGCGGAAATGACCGTGCTTGATGTTGGGGCGCACCACGGTTTGTACACGCTGCTTCTTTCGAAAAAAGTCGGCCGGAATGGCAGAGTGATCGCGTTCGAACCGTCGCCGCGCGAGTGCCGCCGCCTGGAAAAACATTTGAGGTTTAATCGCTGTTCGAACGTGCACCTGGAGCGCAGCGCCGTTGGCAGCGAGCCGGGCGAAGCGGATCTGTTTCTTGTGGATGGATTTCAGGATTGGTGCAACAGCCTGCGGCCTCCAGCTCTGCCAGATCCCACGAGTACGGTGCGCGTGCGGGTACGCCGCATCGATGATGTTCTCGCGGAACAAGGCGTTTTGAAGGTGGATTTCATCAAGCTCGATGTGGAGGGAGGGGAACTGGCCGCGCTGAATGGCGCTACCCGGCTCTTGCACGGAGAATCGCGGCCGGCGATTCTGGCTGAGGTTCAGGACATTCGAACGCTCCCGTGGGGTTATCCCGCGCGGGAAATCATTCAATTTCTGATTCGAATGGATTACCGCTGGTTCGCGATCGCGGCGAAGGGCGCACTGTTGCCCATCTCTTGCGACCAGGAATCATACGACGCGAACCTGGTGGCTCTGCCTGTAGAGCGAACTGAAGAATTTCTCAGCCTTCTCGGTCAGAAATAGAACGATTGACGGAATGCCGGGCCGAGGAGGCCTACCAACCACTGGAGCACAGTCGGCCCACGTTCC
>JBGQCW010000351.1:0-2795 GCA_041495565.1 Candidatus Acidiferrum sp. | reverse complement strand
CACCGCGACCAGAAAAGCTTTGTACCCTAACGGTTCAACGTTGCTCTTAAAATGATCTGCGACAAACCTCGCCACCTCCCACGCCCGCGTCTTGCCTTTGAGAAAGTTCTTGAGAGTTACCGCTCGTTCGAGAATCTTATTAAGCTCTTCGATATCCGCGATTCCTTCGGTTTCAGCGAGGGAAAAGAACTCCTTTTCCATGACTTCGTGCGGGACGAGTAGCGCGTTCGGGGCCATGCTGTAGAAGAGCGGCAAGGTCGTGCCATCCTCAATGCTCTCGGCAATGGAATACTTGTGCAGATAGCCTTTGTCATCCTCGCAGCCGAAGGTTTTGAACGTTCCCCGGCCATAGACAGTCTTGTCGATCGGCGTGCCGGTCAGACCGATGTACGTGGCGTTAGGTAGCCCGGCCATCAGGTAATTACCGAGATCGCTGCCCGTCGTACGGTGTGCCTCGTCCACCAGCACATAGATATTCTTTCGCTCGTTGATCTTCGCCGGCATGCCCTGAAACTTTTGGATAGTGGTCACAACGATTCCGCGATAGTCGCTCTTGAGCAGCTGATTCAGCCGGGCAATGCTGTGCGCGTGCTCTACGTTGTTGAGTCCGAGCGAAGCCAGGTTCTTGAGCATCTGATCTTCCAGCTCGTTGCGGTCGATCATCATCAAGATCGTCGGCTTTTCCGCCTCGGGCGCCTTGAACAGGAGCTCCGCCGACTTGATCATCGTGTAGGTCTTACCGCTTCCCTGTGTGTGCCAGATCAAACCACGCGTCAGTTTCGGGTCGAGAGCCCGCTGCACGACTTTTTCCACTCCCGCCGTCTGGTGCTGACGCAAGATGTATTTGCGCAACTCCTCTTCTTGCTCGGCGAAGACGATGTAGTCTTTCAGCAGCTTGAGCACATGCGGAATCGCACAGAAGCTTTTGACCTTGGCTTCGAGGTTGCCCACCTGCTCGTGCTTCCAGTTAAGAATGTTACGCCGAAGAGTATTCCAGGTTACTCCATACGCGAAGCCGATCGCCTCCTTCGTGGTGAACAGCATTTCGGGCACCATGACTTCCGGCGTCTCAACGTGGTACCGGCGGATCTGGTCCACCCCGAGCGCGATCGCCTCATCCTTGCCGGCGTTCTTGCACTCGATGACCAGCACTGGGACACCGTTGATAAGAAAGACCACGTCCTCTCGCGTACCGTAGTGGCCGTTGTGGAAATAAAACTCTTCGGTTGCCTCGTAAACGTTGCGCCACTTTTCACGCGGACACCCGCCATCGCCGTAATCAATGAGCGTCAGGTCTAGTTCCCGATTGTCTTCGGCGCAGAAAAATTTGCCCTGATTGCGCAGGTAGGTGAGAAAATCGCGATTGCCGGTGATATCCGTATTGAGCCGTTGGAACTCACCGACTAACGCGCCTTCGGCCTCTTTGTATTTGGGATTGAACGCGACGACCTGGGCGTGAAGCAGATCGCCGAAGTAAAGAGACGCTAGACGGGCGCGGTCCTCGGGAGTGGCACCGTCCGGGTCGAAACTACGTCGCCGCTCTGCCTCCGCACGCGGCACGTACGTCCAGCCGATCTCCTGCGCGTAGGCGATAATGCGGGCCTGGACGGTTTTGTGTTCGCCTGGCGCCGTCATCGGCTCACTCTTTTCTCTTGGGGCGTGGCTTGGGCAGTTTCTTCACCGCTTCGTCGAAGTCCCTTTCCACTTGCGAGGGCTGGGCAAGCTCACGAACCCGAAACTTTTCAAATTCCCGTTCCGCCTTCCGCAACGCCTGCTCGTGCGAAATGTTGCCTGCGTGCGTGAGAATCTCCCGACCGCTCAAGCGCAGGAAATCCTCCAACTTGGCGATCCAGTCCCGCATATACATGGGTCGGCGATTCAGCGCCCGGAGTTCGGCAAATTCCAGATACGCCGTCACGATGCGATTCAGTCCTTCCAGTTCCTCCGCCCTCAGGTAATTCTTCGCGATGGCCGCTTCCTCCTTCGTCGGTTTCCCGCCCAGCCATGTTGTCATCCCCAGGTTTTGCTTCCCGGCGTCCACACGCCCGTGAACCACTTCAGCGGCCGTCTGCCCGTGCGCCGCCCAGTGCATCTTGTTCTGCACCGTGGCGAAGAAAACCTGCGACGCCTCTTCCCCCGGGTCGTAGTCAATGCTCGTCGCGTAAATCTCCAGCACCTTGCGCCAGAAAACTTTTTCCGACGACCGAATGTCGCGGATGCGGGCCAGCAGCTCCTCGAAGTAATTCCCGCCCCCTGCCCGCTTGAGCCGCTGGTCATCCAGCGAAAAGCCTTTGACGATGTATTCCCGCAGCCGCTGCGTGGCCCAGATGCGGAACTGCGTGCCGCGGTGCGACTTCACGCGGTAGCCCACGGAGATGATTACGTCGAGGTTGTAGAAGCTTGTTTTGTAGTTTTTGCCGTCTGCGGCAGTTGTTAAGAATTCCTTAACCACTGCCCCCGGCTGCAACTCGCCTTCCGCGAAGACATTCCGAATGTGCATGCTCACGTTCGGAATGGAGGTTTGAAACAGCTCGGCCATCTGATTCTGCGACAGCCAGACCGTCTCGTTCTCCAGGCGGACTTCCAGCCGAGTCTGCCCGTCGCTGGTTTGGTAGAGGAGCACTGGGGATTGAGGTTCGATTTTCATCGTGCGTCCTCCGCAGTGAACGATGTCAATTCCGGCAGGTCGAGGTCATGGACTCGAATCTGCGCCGTCATCAACTGGTGCTCCATCATTTGCCTCGCCGCGTCCTCGGGGTGAGGGTTGGGGTGAGGGAGAAATCTTCGCCGCCGCT
>JBGQCW010000350.1:0-2828 GCA_041495565.1 Candidatus Acidiferrum sp. | reverse complement strand
GAGCCGCTGGACCGCGCCGCTTACTCTTCCGTGCGCACGTCGAATCCTTTCGAGCCGTTGCCTCCGCACTTTAGCGGCCCATACATCGAACTGCGCTACACGTACCTCTACAATATTCCGATCGAATATTTTAACCAGCAAAAGTGAAGATCCCGCGCCAACAGGTTCTCGGCAGTCTTCTCCTCGCCCTTGTGGTGCTCGTGATTCTGTTGTTCCGCGCACGGCATATTCTTTTTCGATGAGCGATGCAAAAGTGCTTCTGCCTCTCGTTGCCGTCGTTGGCCCGACGGCCTCGGGGAAGTCGGCGCTGGGTGTGTGGCTCGCGGAGCGGCTTGGCGGAGAGGTGGTGGCTTGCGATTCGACGCAGCTCTATCGCGGTTTCGATATCGGCACCGGAAAGCCGAGCACATCGGATCGCCGCGGCATTCCGCATCATTTAATCGACGTTCTTGGGCCAAAGGACGAAGCAACCGCGGGAGGCTACCGCCAGTTGGCTTTGTCCCTTCTGGAAGACTTTCGGCAGCGTAAACGATTGCCGATATTTACCGTCGGAACAGGATTGTATTTGCGCGCTCTGGTTGAAGGCCTTGCGGAAGTGCCGCAGCGCTCGGAAGAATTGCGCGCGCGGTTGCGAGCCGCCGCCGAAGAGCATTCGCCAGGCTATTTGCACTGCCTCCTGAAGCGGCTCGATCCGGAAGCGGCACAAAAGATTGCGCCTGCGGATGAACAGAAGCTCCTGCGCGCCATCGAAGTTTGTGTGCTGGCGCGCAAGCCGATCTCCGAAGTGCACCGAGCCGGCCGCGTCCCCCTGGAAGGCTGGCGCGTTCTGAAGATCGGGTTGATACCGCCGCGCGAAAAACTCAACGAGCGGATCCACGCAAGGACCGATGCCATGCTGGAGCGGGGATGGTTGCAAGAAGTGCAATCCTTGCTCGCGAGCGGCCTGAGCGAAGAGGCAAAACCCTTCGATTTCATTGGCTACCGTGAATTACGCGCCGTCTTGCAGGAAAAAATCTCGCTGGCGGCTGCGCGTGAAGCGATTCAACAGGCCACGCGGCGCTATGCGAAACGCCAGATTACGTGGTTTCGCAAGGAATCAGGCATGCGCTGGTTTCCCGGATTTGGCGATGATCCCGGCGTGCAAGCCGGTGCCATCGAATGGCTTCAAGCAGAGGGCCTGGGGTAGCAGGCGCGCTTCACGCAAACCGATTTATCTGGACTCAGCGACAAACTCACTTTTTGCGCGGTTCTAGCGCGGCGTAGCTTCCGCCTTGTCCTTGGCCTGGATGGAGAGCAGTTCCACTTCAAAAACAAGGGTGGCGCCGGCGCCAATCTGGGGACCCGCGCCGCGATCGCCATACGCCAGTTCCGATGGAATAAAGAGCTGCCACTTCGATCCCACAGGCATGAGTTGGAGAGCTTCCGTCCAGCCTTTGATGACCCCAGTCACCGGGAATGTCGCGGGCTGGCCGCGCTTGTAGGAGCTGTCAAATTCTGTGCCGTTGATGAGCGTGCCCCGGTAGTTGCAGACGACGGAGTCGGTGGCTGCGGGCTTTGGTCCCGTACTCTCTGTCAGGATTTTGTATTGAAGGCCGCTGGGCAGAGTGACGACGCCATCTTTGCCCCTATTCGCTGCTAAAAATTCTTCGCCTTCTTTCCTATTCGCCTCTCCCGCCAGTTTCATTTTGTCTTCCTGTTTTTTGCGCACCTCGGCAGTGAGTTGCATCAGCGCGGCGCGCGCTTCGTCATCCGTCAGGAGCATCTTGCCAGCCGCGAGCGCGTCCCTCAGGCCACGCAGAACGATGGCTGGATCAACTTCGACGGACTGCTTCTGCAGATTCGTCCCGAGATTCATTCCCAGCGCGTAGCTGACTTTGTCTTTCTGCGTCTTGAGGGTTAGGACGGTCTGGGTTCTTGGCCTTGTTGATTGGCCTGTCTTCGCCGCAGGGGTTTTCTGCGTCCCAGCGGCGGGAGCCGGTTGAGTTTTCGCTGCTGGAGCTTGTTGAGGACTCGCTGCCGGGGTTTGCTGCGCCCGGGCAGTCCCAAGCAGCATCATTCCGGCCGCCAACAGACTTACTGCGCTGATAGATAGTTTTCGCATGCATCCATTTTCCCACTGGTGCACCGGTTCTGCCAACCACCGCCGATCTGCGCAAACGCGGATAGGTCAATGCCCTTCTTGAGGTTTGGAGGCGGGTCGCGGGGTTTGGGAGAGAAGCGTATAATGGTGTCGTGGGCCGAGCCCCGCAAGAAATGTTTGCCTCTGCACGATGACTCCCGGTTTATCTCCGTGACGAAAACTCAACATCAAGTTTCCAATGCCGAGCGCGCTTTGCTTGTGGGAGTGGGATGGAAGCGTGCACCGCGTTTTCCCGGTATGCCCGCGGGCGAGCAGGGTAGGGAATCGCTCGTTGAACTTGTGGAGCTGGCGCGCAGTGCGGGTGCAGAGGTTGCTGGAACGGTGTTCCAAGTGCGCGACAAGGCCGATCCCGCAACGCTCGTGGGACGCGGCAAATTGGATGAGATTCGCGCTGAAGCCACGGCACACAAAGCGCCGCTTATCATCTTTGACAGTAATCTGTCGCCCATGCAGCAGCGGAACATCGAGGAAGCGACGGAGCGCCGAGTCATTGACCGCACGCAACTGATCCTGGACATCTTCGCGCGGCATGCGCGCAGCCGGGAAGGACAGTTGCAGGTCGAACTCGCGCAACTGAATTATCTCTTGCCGCGGCTGACCGGGAAGGGAACGGCGATGTCACGCCTCGGCGGAAAGAGCGGGGCTGGCGGCGCGGGTGGAGCAGGCGGCGGGGCGGGACGCATCGGCG
>JBGQCW010000349.1:0-2837 GCA_041495565.1 Candidatus Acidiferrum sp. | reverse complement strand
TTTTGTGATGGAAGCGGAACGCGTCGGCAGCGAAACCATGCTCGCGCAGATTGTAAAGCTCGTCAGCGAAGCCCAGCGCAGCCGCGCGCCGATGCAGCGCCTCGCCGACAAAGTTTCCAGCTATTTCGTTCCGGCGGTCGTGGCCGCCGCGGTCCTGGCGTTCGTTGGTTGGGCCTTGTTCGGCCCCGAGCCGCGCTTTGCTCACGGGCTTGTCGCCGCGGTTGCGGTGCTCATCATTGCCTGCCCCTGCGCACTCGGCCTCGCGACGCCCATGTCCATCATGGTTGCCGTCGGCCGCGGAGCACACGCAGGCGTCCTCATCCGCAACGCGGAAGCCCTCGAAACACTCGCCAAAGTTGACACGCTCGTCGTCGACAAAACCGGCACGCTGACCGTAGGCAAACCACAAGTTATCCAAACGTGGCCTGCTCCGAGTTCGGGGTTAAGCGACGCAGAAATGCTTCGGCTTGCGGCAAGTTTGGAGCGTGCGAGTGAACATCCGCTGGCGGTCGCAATCGTCGCTTCCGCGAAAGAAAAGGGCATTGCGCTCGCGGAGCCGGAAGACTTCCGTTCAACCGGTGGATTGGGAGTGCAGGGGCGAGTGAACGGGCGTCAGGTGGTTGTCGGTTCACAAAAGTATCTGGAAAATTTGGGTGTGTCTGATTCCACTGACAAATTCGACGGTACGGTCTGGGCAACCAACAAGAGCCTGACGCTGGTGTTTGCAGCCGTGGACGGAAAGTTAGCAGGTTTCATGGTGTTGGCGGATCAAGTCAAGCCGCATGCAATTGAAGCTGTGAAGAAACTGGAAGCGGATGGAGTGCGCGTGGTCATGCTCACGGGAGATCGGCGCGAAGCCGCAGCCAAAGTGGCTAATGAACTCCGCATCGAAAAATTTGAAGCCGAAGTCCTGCCCCAACAAAAGGGCGAAATCGTCCGGCGGTTGAAAAGCGAAGGCCGCATCGTCGCCATGGCCGGCGATGGAATAAATGACGCACCAGCCCTTGCAGCGGCGGATGTCGGCATCGCCATGGGTACGGGAACCGACGTAGCCATTGAAAACGCCGGCATCACGCTCGTGAAAGGCGACTTGCGAGGCATCGTTCGCGCGCGCAAACTGAGCCGCGCCACCATTCGCAACATCAAACAAAATCTACTGTTCGCATTCCTTTATAACGCGATCGGCATTCCCATCGCTGCCGGCGTTTTCTATCCCATCTTCGGCTGGCTGCTCAGCCCCATGCTCGCCAGCGCCGCCATGAGTTTCAGTTCCGTCTCCGTCATCGCCAACGCATTGCGCCTCCGAAAGGTTTCTCTCTAGAGTGTTGTTGGATTGCGGATAGTTATTTCTTTTCGGCCGGTTCGAGCAGCCAGATCTCATCCGAAATGTGCTGGTAATTGTCTGTAACCAGCCACTTCCCATTCCGCGAAACGTCGAATGGAAAATTCGTGCCGATAAAATGAAGATTCGGGAGCGTTCGCCTCTCTCCGGTCTTCAGATGAAGGACTTCGATTTGTTGGTTTCCGTCCGGCCCGACGACCTGAAAGCCAATCTGCTCCCCGTCCGGCCACCACACCGCCCATCCGCCGTTTTCCGTCAAGCGCCGCAAGCCGGTTCCGTCGGGATGCACCAGGTAAACACCACTCGAGAATCCCCGATTCGGGCTGAAGCTAATCCATGTTCCGTCCGGAGACCAGCGAGGAACGGTCCCGGGCATGTCAAGAACGCGCCGGGGTTTCCCACTTCCGTCCGTCGATGCCACGTAAATATGCGAAACCTTGTTCTCCGTACGCGTGAATACCACGGACCGGCCGTCGGGAGAGACGTCGCCGTAAGCATCACTTCCCGCATTGGGTACGGTCACAGATTGTGCCGGCCCTCCCTTGCTGGGTACGCGCCAGATACTTAAGGGCTCCGCTCCCCAGGTATTGAAGTAGATGGCAGTACCGTCCGGCGTGAAGCGTGGATAGATCTCCGGCGTTTTGCCAGACGTGACTTGCCGCGCGGGCCCTCCGCCCGTGGAAACCATCCACAAATGCCACGATCCGTCCGGCTCATCACGCGAATAGGCGATCTCCTTCCCGTCGGGTGAGAACGCGGGAGCCCACAAGCGGGAGGCGTCCGACAGAAGTGTTGTGCTCACCCCGTCGGCGAGTGAATAGACGAGAAGCGTGCTCCGCGATCGAGAATTCAGAAACGCGATCGTGCCATTGCGCGCAACACTTGGAGAAGAGTCGGGGCCGGGTCCCGTTGTTAATTGGACGGGAGGCTTGGCATCCAGCGGCTGCCACCACAGATTCGAGGCGCCTCCGCGGTTCGAACGGTGGACAATGCCGCGGCCATCTGGAGTAAAGATCGGCGAATCGCTGACGACTCCTTGTTGATCCTTCGTCAGGCGCGTTGCCGCGCCTCCCAGAGCAGGGACGGTCCAAATCTCTCGATTCATGCCTCCACGGCTTCGCGAAACGGCCAAGAGCGCACCATCAGGTGACCACGATAGACGCCCGAAGAAAGGGTAGACGTCGTCGCTTTTCAAAATCACGCGCAAGTCGGAACCGTCGGCGGCAGATGTAGCCAGCGCATCGGGCTCTCCCTGTTTTCGCAGGACGAATGCCAGCCTGCTACCGTCGGGCGACCAAGCAGGAAGTTCGGCTCCAGAAACGAGTGGCACGATGCCGCCGCCCAGAGCCGGTATTAAGCAAAGTTCCGCTTGAGTCGCATTGACGACGCGGCGCACAAAGACGATCTTCTCGCCGTCTGGGGAGAATTGCGGGTCTTCTTTTTGAGAACCATCGGTCGTGAGCCGCACGTGCTCGCCGCCGGCAACACGACTCAC
>JBGQCW010000348.1:0-2857 GCA_041495565.1 Candidatus Acidiferrum sp. | reverse complement strand
TCTTCATTGAGGCCAGCCGCATGCGCGGAGGCAAGCAATTTACGATGACCGGGCACTTGGGCGAAGTCATGCAGGAGTCCATGACTGCGGCGCTCACCTGGGTGCGCTCGAACGCGGGACGCTACGGCATCGATCCGGACTTTTTCCGCAAGCAGGACATCCACATTCACGTGCCGTCGGGAGCGGTGCCGAAAGACGGTCCGTCTGCCGGCGCGGCGATGGTCACAGCGCTAGTCAGCCTGCTTACCGGGCGCCCGGTGAAGAACCGCCTGGCGATGACCGGTGAAATGACGCTCTCGGGAATCATTCTGCCGATCGGCGGCGTCAAGGAGAAAGTCCTGGGCGCAAAGCGTGCGGGCATCAAGGAAGTGCTGCTGCCCGCGGACAACGAGCCCAACGCCGTCGCGGATCTCACACCGGAAATTCTAGGCGACATCAAGATCACCTACGTGCGCACGCTCGATGAAGTTCTTGAGCATGCGCTGCAGAAGGACGCGGTGGCGCCGCCGATCGCGCCGGAGCCAAAGCCGAAGGGCGTTGGCCCGGATAGCCCAAGGGCGATTCACTAAGCGTCAATTGCGGAGCAGAGGCGAGACACAGGCAATTGACTCGTGAGCGGTGACTAGCGACTGGTGGAGGAGCCCGGCGAACTTTGCCGGGTTTTTTCATTTCCGCTACGCTGCAAGGCACGAGACAGACTCCTGCTAACATAGTTGCCCGAACATGGCGCGCGAAAAACAAAATTCAATGGATGCACCGGTGGAACTTGGCCAGCGCATTGCGGAAGCGCTGATTCGAGAGCGCGTGGTCCCGCGGTTTGTCGATTCCTATGTCATCGAAAATGGGCGGCACGCCCTGCAAGTGCATGCCTCGCTTTACCGCGATCTCCTTGCTTTGCTGCAACGCGAGGCGCTGCTGGCATTGAGCGTTCGGGCGCTGGAGATTGTTTGCGAGGAGCCGCGTCCAGCGGGCAAGACCAAGCCGCGCCCCATGTTGCGCAGAGATGCCGTTGCGTTCCGCAGGAAGTTTCTGGCTGCGCTTACCCGCCAGCAGGGGTGGACCGCAGGCGACGCGCTGGATTTTCAGCGAGACTTGCAAATGTACGAGGAGCTGCTCGCGCGGGCAGCATCAACACGCCGCAGCCGCAAGCCCTTCGAAGCGGCGAACCATCCGTTTGTCGACCGCTGCGCGTTTCTGCTGGATTCATCGTTTATGGAAAAAGCGCGGCTGGCGGCCAGCCGCGCGCTGACGAGCATCGAGGAATTGGCCGCGCAGCTCGTCGCGGTTCAGGCGCAGCCGCCAACAAGTTCGCGCCGGCAATAAAGAGCAGGGAAAGCTACGCAATGCGTTCGACCTGCACGGCCGTGCCGTAGGCCAGCACCTCGGTGACTCCCTGCATGACTTCGGTGGCGTCGTAGCGCATGCCGACCACTGCGTTTGCGCCGTGATCGCCGGCGTGCTGCAGCAGCAGTTCAAAGGCGTCTTCGCGGGTTTTCTCGCAGAGATTGGTAAGGATGGTGATGTTCCCTCCGATGATGGTTTGCAGCGCCGCGCCCAGATTTCCGATCACGCTGCGGGACCTGACGATGATTCCTCGCACGATTCCGAAGTTTCTGACGATTCGATACCCCGGCAGTTCGAGCGCCGAGGTCACCATGCCTGCATCCACTCTTGGCATATCTCAAGCTCCTTGAAACAGACGTTAACCGCTGCGATTCTAGCCGCTCAAACGGCGCTCTGCGAGCATTCTTTCTCTGCTACTCTCGAAGAGCGTGGAGACACTTTTCTATTTCCTGGTATTTTTGCAGATCCTCATGGGGACGTACCTCCTCTGGCAGGCTCTGCAATGGCTCGCCTATGTGCGGCGCCGGCTGCAAACCGATCCGGGATTTTATGCGCCTCGAGTGGCGGTGCTGTGCCCCTGCAAAGGCCTCGAGCCGGGCCTCGAACGCAATCTGGTTTCATTGACCGAATTCGAGCGCCAGAACTACGAGATCTTTTTTATCCTGGCTTCGGCTTCTGATCCCGCGCGCAGCATCATCGACCGGGTGGCCAAAAACTCGCGAGTGAAAGCCCACGTGGTGATTGCCGGGCCACCCAACGGTTCCAGCGAGAAAGTGAACAACCTGCGGGCTGCTATCGAGCAGTTGGAGCCCGAATTTGAAGTTCTGGTGTTCACCGATTCCGATGGGCGGCCCGGAAAATCCTGGCTGCACCACCTCGTGGCGCCCCTGGGGGATGTAAAGATCGGCGCGACGACCACCATGCGCTGGTTCATCCCCAATCGAAGCAACTTACCGACGGCGCTCCTCGCGGCGTGGAATGCCCCGGTCGTCACGATGCTAAGCGAAAAGGGGAAAAACTTTTGCTGGGGCGGAGGTACCGCGATTCGCCGGAGCATCTTCGAACAATCCGGAGTCCTGGATGATTGGAAGAATTCCGTCAGCGATGATTATTCCCTGACGCGTGCCCTTGAGCGCAACAACCGGTCGATTGTTTTCTTGCCGGAATGCCTCACACTTTCTTATGTCGAGACGGATTTCGAGGGGCTGCTGGAATTCACCAACCGTCAGATTCTGATCACTCGCGTCTACGCGGAGAAAGTCTGGGCCCTGGCGGCCGCCACGCATTTGCTCTACTGCCTGACTCTCCTATTCGGCGCGCTCCTGATCCTGGGCAATCTCTTCGCGCAAAGGCCCGCTTTTCACCTCGTGACGCTCACGTTTCTTCCGCTTCTGCTTTCCGCGATCCGCGGCTCCCTCCGCCTCATCGGCGTGACGGAAGCTCTTCCCGCCGGGCGGTCCCAGATCACCGGCCAGGCCTGGATCTATGTTCTGCTGACGGTTTTCATTCCGTT
>JBGQCW010000347.1:0-2865 GCA_041495565.1 Candidatus Acidiferrum sp. | reverse complement strand
GATGAAAACCTGCCCGTCGTCGTCCTGGCGACCCGCGACGAATCCGACCCCGAAGCGATGACGCGCTATGAAAAAAGCGTTTCGAACATTAAAGAAGTCAAGGCACGCGATGGCATTGTGATCTCCATTGTCACCACCGGAGATCATCTCGCGCGCGAGGCTTCCGACCACATCATCGAGCTCCCGCCGGCGCCGGAGCTGCTCGTGCCTCTTCTCGAAATCATTCCGCTGCAATTGCTTGCGTATCACATCGCCGTGCGCCTCGGTTGCGACGTCGACCAGCCGCGCAACCTGGCGAAGTCTGTCACGGTAGAGTAGTCGAGGCCATTTTCCGCTAAAATGAATGCATGCCTCGATACTTCCGAGCGCGCCTCTGTGTCCTCTTATTCCTATCGCTATCGGCTGTGTTCCCTGCTTCAGCGCAGACGCCCGAAACAGGCAGCGCACCCCTTCGGGAAGTCCACGCCGAGGGTTCCAAAATCCTCACGGAAGCACAGGTCGTCTCTCTAACAGGCCTCCAGACCGGCTCGCAGGCTGGCAAGAATAACTTGCAGACCGCCGCTGACCGCCTGGTGGAGAGCGGGCTGTTTTCGAAAGTGCGTTACAACTTTCAAACACGCGGCACCGGCGTGCTAGTGACCTTCCATGTGGAAGAATCTCCGCGCCTTCCCGTCTACTTTGACAACATCCCATGGTTCGCGGATTCGGAACTGGGCGACACCATCCGCAAGACAATTCCCTATTTCGACGGCACGCTGCCGGAAGCGGGCGCCGCCGTGGATCAAGCTTGCGATGCCGTGAAAGAGTTGCTCTCCTCCCGAGGCTTGCAAGTGTCCATCGAGCACACCGTGATCGCCAATCCCATCGGCGAAGGCAACGTTCAGGAGATTCGCATCGAAGGTGCGGCCTTGCCGATCTCGAAAGTGGAATTCAGCGACCCATCCCTGAATATGTCCAAAGCCGTCCAGCAGCATCTTCCAGAAATTCAGGGGAAAGCCTATTCGCGGATGGCCATCGATCTGTTCCTGACCGAAGCGATTCGACCGATCTATTTGCAGCAGGGATACTTGCGGGCAAAGCTCGGGCCGCCGGAAGTGCGCTTGACGGGTGATCCGAATCAGAAACTCCCCGAAAAAATCCCTGTGTACGTGCCGGTGGTGCCGGGCGCGGTGTTTCGTTGGAAAGAAGTCCACTGGACCGGGAACACCGTTGTATCAGAATTCACGCTGAACGCTTTGCTGGGCGCAAAGCCAGGTGATGTCGCCAACGGCATGCAGATGGAGGAAGGGTGGGATCGCGTTCGCGAAGAATACGGTCATCACGGCTACCTCGAAGCAAAACTCGATTCAGTCGCAACCTATGATGACACGGCCCACACTGTCTCCTATGCAGTGAGCGTTCAAGAAGGTGTTGAATACCGCTTCGGTAAGATGGTCCTCACGGGGCTTTCCCTGGCGGGCGAACGCAAGCTGTACGCCGCCTGGCCGATCGCTTCGACCAATGTCTTCGACAAGACAAAATTCGAAGAAGTCCTCCTGAAACTGCAGAGCCATCAGGAACAGATCTTCGGCGAATTGCCGGTGCATTACGAAACCGTGGGACACTTTCTGCAAACGGATCCTGGCAAGGGCACGGTGGATGTACTGCTGGATTTCAAGTGAGGCCGCTGCCAATGCCCCGCGATCTGCAATCCGGCAAGCACTCTGGGATATACTCACCGCTGAGATGAAAGAACTCATTCATATTCGTTCTGCCGAGGCGGTCTTTCTTTCACTTGAAGAAAAGGAAAACCTCCTGATTTCGAGCTTGGCGGAGTTTTCTTCGATCATCGTGGCGCTTTCGGGAGGGACGGACTCGGCCTTCCTAGCGTGGGCCGTGCAGCAGACGTTGGGCGAGCGCGCTTTATCCGTCACCGCACTTTCACCGAGTTTTTCCGCGCACGATCGCGCGATCGTGGGAGAGTTCGTGAGCAAGTTGGGGGTGCGGCACGAATTCATCGAAACGCGCGAGATGGAAAATCCCGCCTATCGCGCCAATGCCGCTGACCGCTGTTATTTCTGCAAGGATGAGTTGTTTTCGGAGCTGGATGAATTGGCTCACGCGCGAGGATTCGCCGCCATCGCCTACGGCGTAAACGCCGATGACACGCTCGATTTTCGCCCCGGCCATCGCGCCGCCACGGAACACCAGGTCCTCGCGCCGCTGCTCGATGCCGGCCTGCGCAAAGCGGAGATTCGGCTGCTCTCGCAGCGCGCTGGCTTGCCCACCTGGGATCGCCCCGCCTCCGCTTGCCTCGCTTCGCGCCTGCCCTACGGCACCGAAGTGACTCCAGAGCGCCTCGCGCTGGTCGAACGCGGCGAAGCTGCGCTCCGCGAACTGGGCTTCCGGCAATTCCGCGTGCGGCTGCATGACAATCTTGCCCGCGTGGAAATATCGCCCGAGGAAATGCCTCGTGCTTTCTCGCCACAAATGGCTGCCGCGATCGCGGATCGGTTGAAGGCCACTGGTTTCACTTATGTTTCTCTCGACCTGGAAGGTTACCGGCAGGGCTCTCTGAATGAGACGCTCTCACCACCTGGCCAGGGTCCCGTAAGAGCTGCATCGGGAACATAATTCCCTGCTTCTGCGTAACTATGGATGGAATGTCACAGAGGGGATCTCTGGAGCCTGACGGAGGATGAATGGCACGCCACCGCAATCTTGTTTTAGCGTTTCTGTTAATTTCGGCCATTGTTGCCCTTGCCGCTTGTGACGGCGGGCCATCCGTCAGCGGCAGCTTCGACCGCAACTACGGCGTCAGTGGCCCCATTCGCCTGGAACTCACCAACGCCTCGGGCGATGTGGACATCGCGGGAAGTGCGGACG
>JBGQCW010000346.1:0-2891 GCA_041495565.1 Candidatus Acidiferrum sp. | reverse complement strand
GAAAAGTGTGGACTAGCTGACGCCGCCGACCCAGCGCTGTGGAGTCGTGGGTTGTGGGCTGCCGCCCGCGGGTTCTTCGGTGATGGCCAGGGCTTTCGTTTCGGCCATAAGCTCGGGGGGATTCGAAACGAGCAGGACGAATTTGCCATCGGCGTCCGGACGCAGCGTGAGGGATGGAATGGGTTTGCCGCCCGGGGCCTTGGGGATCAGCCACAATTGCAGGACGCGGTCGCCGGACGGCACGGGAATTTTTTGTCCGGTCAAAACGATGCCGAGTTGCGAATGCCACTTGGCTTCGAGCGCGGGCATCTGGGGATCCGGCGAAGCGAGCGCGATTATTACGGAAGCGGGATCGGTCACAATCGTGGCCGCGCGCTTGGCAAGTTCCAATTGAATTTCGAGTGCATGGCGCTCTTGCAAGATTGCAGCAGCGCGTTGGTTCGTGCTCTGAATCTCCTGCTGCATTCTCTGTGAATTCCAGGTCGAATAGACAGAGAACAAGAGCAGAGCAGCGGCGCCGGCCCACATCCAGAACGGAATGCCAGCCTTAGACGGCGAGGATCGCCTAGCTGCTTGCGCTTCGGCGCGGACGGTTTGCATCAGGCGGCCTTTGAGCATGTCCGAGGGAGCGGCCTCCGGCGCGAGGTAGGCAAGCTGGCTGACACATCGCGGTTCGCCATTGGTGTCAGAGCCGCCAGGAACACGGGACTAAGCTTCTTCGTTTCCTCTATCAATGTACGGCATGGTTCTAGAACCGGATGCAGCCATGGAACTTCCTCATTCGTGCGCCTTGCGCACTTCGTCCGCTACGGCCAGGGCCTGCTCCACACAAGAGCCGATGGCAGGCCCGCGCAGATAGTTGCCCGTCAGCCAGATGCCTGGAAAGCGCGAGCAGAGCTTGGCGATCGCGGCCAGGCGTTCTCCGTGGCCGAGATTGTACTGCGGGAGGGCCCGCGGCCAAATCGTAACATTCGAAAATACGGGAGCATTTTTTATGGAAAGAAGTGGTGAGATTTCGCGGTGGACGAGATTTGCGAGTTCCTCGAGCTTGAGCGTTGCGGCGGCTGGATCGGTGGCACCGCCGACAAAACTTGTGAGGAGCGCGTGTCCTTGCGGCGCCCGGCCCGGGAAAAGCGAAGAGTTCCAGACGGTGCCAAGGACGCGAAGACCAGCGGAGCGAGGAACGAGAAATCCGAATCCGTCGAGCGAGTGGCCGATGTCGCTCTTCTGATAACCAAGAGAGACAACCGCGACGGCGGCGTACTCGATGGGCGTCAACAGAGGCTCGAATGCGGCATGGAGCTCGCTGAGCAAATTTCCTGCGACATCGGTGGGGGTAGCGAAGATTAGAGATTTTGCCGAATACGATTCTTCATCACCCTTGCTCTCGCAACGTACGTCAAAAGCACCATCGTCTCGCCGCGCAAGTCCGATTACGCGTACTTGGGTACGCAGAGCGGGGCCGACCTTGTTCGAAAGAGTGCGAATAAGAGTCTCATTTCCATCGCGAAAGGTGTGCAGCACCGGGCGCTCGCGCGGGCCTTTCTTGGATTTGGCGAGGCGCATCATGCCTCGAACGATGCTGCCAGACTCTTTTTCCGATTCGTAGAGCTGAGGGAAGGCGCTGCGAACGCTGAGCTGTTCGGGATCGCCCGCGTACACGCCGGAAACGAAGGGGCCGACCAGGCGGTCGAGGAGCTGGGCGGAAAATTTTCTGCGGACGAAGGCGGCGACGGATTCGTCCGACTCGGGTGGAACGGTCTTGCCGAAGATGTCGCGCACCAGGGCCCATTTGGTCGCGCTGCTCACAAGGCTGCTGAAGAAGAAGGCGGGCGGAGTCAAGGGCACCGGTTGGAGCGCGCCATCAACCAAGACATAGCGCGGCGCGTGGGGAGGAGCATCCAAAAGCTGATCCGAAATGCCGAGTTCCGCGCACAGTTCGCGCAGCGCTGCGGTTCCGCTGAAACTCTGCGGGCCCATTTCCAGGAGGAAGCCGTCGCGAGTGATGGATTGAATGACTCCGCCGGGGCGCGGAGAGGCTTCGACGAGCTGAGCGTCGATGCCCGCTTTGCGGAGCGCGTAGGCGCAGACGAGGCCGGAGATTCCGCCGCCGATTACCAGTGCTGGGACGTGACGTGTCACGGCGTTGTGGGCATCCTCGCGGGATCAGAGAGTCTTCGAAAAGAGCGGCTTGGCAATCAGCTGCTGTTTTTCGAGATAGGGATCGAAAATCATCGCCAGATTGCGGATAAATATCCGCCCGAGCCAGGTCGCGCGAATCTCGCCGCGATCCAGGAGCACGAGGTCATCCTGCTGGAAAGATTCCAGGCGGCGCAGCTCTTCCGCGAAGTACTGGTCAAAGTCGATGCCGAATTCGCGAGAAATCTCTTCCTTGATCACCACGGTATGACAGAGCAGGCGGTTGATGACGGCGCGGCGCAAGCGATCCTCGTTCGAAAGGTGGTAGCCGCGCATGGTGGCGAGGCCGCGTGCGTTGACGGCCTTTTCCCAGGAGGGAATGTCGCGATGATTTTGCGCGTAGGCGCCTTGGAAACCGCTGATAGCGGTGATGCCCATGCCGTAGAGATCGGCGCCGGCTTTGGTGGTGTAGCCCTGAAAATTGCGGTGCAGGGTACGGTTCTGCTGAGAGACAGCGAGCTCGTCGCCGGGTTTCGCGAAGTGGTCCATGCCGATGTAAAGGTATCCAGCCTCCAGAAACTTGAGCAAGCCGGTGCGGAAGATCTCGAATTTTTCCATACCTTCGGGCAGATGCGCGGCGAAAGAACCTTGCTGCTTCTTGAGCCACGGCACATGCGCGTAGCTGAAGAGGGCGACGCGATCGGGAGTAAGTTCGAGGATCTGGTCCACGGTGTGCGCGAAGCGATCCGGCG
>JBGQCW010000345.1:0-2920 GCA_041495565.1 Candidatus Acidiferrum sp. | reverse complement strand
TCGTTGACGGCACGATGACACCTCTCCGCGCTAACCTCAAAGAAGTTTGGAACCGCCTCTCCTGGCTCGATCTCGTTTCCACGCTGGTGGCAGTGGGCGGATTGGTACTCGCGATCCTAGGATTCGGCGCAGGCCCCTCGAACTTCCTCAAGTACCTCGCCGTTTTGGCGGGTATCTATCTTCTGTTCCGCCTGATTGGGTGGTGGAGAAGCCGTTTACTCTGGAGCCTGCGCAACCGCCTGATCGTCGCCTATCTGTTTATCGCCGTCGTCCCCATTTTATTGATCGTCACCCTGGTCCTCTTGGCAGGCCGCATTCTCTATTCCCAACTGGGCGCCTATCTCTTGTATGAGGACATCCACCAGCGCATCGAGATGATGGCAGACATCTCCGAACATATCGCCGTGGCGCATGGCACGCTCCCGGCCGGAGTTACGCAGGCGGATACGGAAAGGATCCTTGCGGCGCAGTCCCGTGCAGTTCATCATCGCGAGCTCCCCGGACTGAGCATCGGTTTTTCGGATGATACGACTCTCCTTCGCAAATTGTCTCCCTCCGGCAGGAAATCCTTCGCGGGACTGTTGCAGCAGGGCGATTTGCTTTCGCTGACGAGTCTCCGAGCGATCCCAGGTTCCAAAGGAGAACGCGTCGTCACTCTTCAAGTGCCCGTTACCCCTGAATTCTTGAGCACCATCGCCCCAGATCTCGGCGCCATCCAGTTGAATCTCATGGAGCGTTACTTGGGAGCGGCCCAGCAGGGCGTCATTTATTCGTCCGGCGGGGCGCAGTACAAGACAGCACGCCGCATCGTTGCGCGCAACCGCGCGCTCCAGGACCCCATCTTCTGGATCGATGCTCCTGTGAACGTGGTGTCCAGGCTGGACTCCGTCTTCGTGGCGCGTGACGGCGCGTTGGATCTGTCCCGGCCCGTGCTGGCTGTCTTCAATGCGCGCCCGTCACGATTGAATGGCAGGATCTTTACTTCGCTGGGGGAATTGCGCGATTCCTACCTTCTCCTTTTCATCTTGGTGGGCATTGTGTTTCTCTTGATTGAAGCCGCCGCTCTCGCCACCGGCGTTGTCCTTACGCGCCGGATCACCAGGGCCGTGGCTGATCTTTACCGCGGCACTTTGTATGTGCAAGGCATGGACTTCTCTCATCGCGTGCAAATCGAACGCCGCGACCAACTGGGTGAATTAGGACAATCCTTCAATGAGATGACCGGCTCGATCAGCGGGCTGATCGAAGAACAGAACAAACGGCAACGGCTGGAAAATGAAATCTCCATCGCGCGGGAAGTCCAGAACCAGCTCTTTCCCAGCACGTTGCCCTCGGTGCCGGGAGTCGAGATCGAAGCCATCTGCAAAGCCGCTCGTTCCGTCAGCGGCGACTACTATGATTTCATCCAGCTCAGCCCCACGCATGTCGCCATCGCCATTGCGGATATATCCGGCAAAGGGATTTCTGCCGCCCTGTTGATGGCCAGCCTCCAGGCGGCGCTGCGCAGCCAGATGCTTACCGAAGGAAGCGAGCGCTTGAGCACCGCCGAATTGGTGTCCCGGCTCAACAGACATCTGGTGCGCAACACCGGCGACGACCGCTTCGCGACCTTCTTCATCGCGGTCTACGACAGCGCGACACGGACTTTGCGCTACACCAACGCAGGCCACCTGCCGTCGTTTCTCGTTTGTCATGGAACGGCGGAGCATTTGGACAAAGGCGGCATGGTGCTTGGTGTCGTGGAAGATTACGCGTATGAGGAAGGATTGCTGACCGTCGCACCCGACTCGCTGTTGATTGGCTACAGTGACGGCCTGATTGAACCGGAGAATGTCTACGGTGAGGAGTTTGGAATCCGCCGATTGGAGGAGACTGCTGTCCGGTTGCAGGGCGCCGCGCCGCTCATGGTTGCGGAATCGCTCATGGCCGCGGCGGAGGAATGGGCCGGGACTCCCGAGCAGGCGGACGACATGACCGTGATCGTCGCGCGGCTCCGGTAGTGCGCCTTCCGCGGCTAGGCTATACTGAAAATCCTTCCAAGAGATTCGGATGGGGAGAAGAATGTCGCTTCTTCATCGAGTGGCGCTGAATCCTCTGAGTCTGACGTGAACCTTTTATGAAAGCTCTTACCGCATCCGAAATGCGCGAGGTCGACCGCCTTACCACCGAGCTCCATGGCGTTCCCAGTCTGCAGTTGATGGAAAACGCGGGGAACAGCGTATTTGACTACTTGCGTTCGTCGTTCGGCGACGTCACCGCGAGCCACACGGCGGTTCTATGCGGCAAGGGCAACAATGGCGGCGACGGTTTCGTCGTCGCCCGGCTCCTTCACGAAACAGGTCTTAAGCCCAGCGTCTATCTGTTCGCGGAACCAGAAACCGTTCGCGGCGACGCTGCGAAAAATCTTTTGCGCCTGAAGAAATCCGGGGCGGACATTCGAATCATCACCGACGTCGCGCGCTGGGACGCAGCGCGAGGCGAGGTGGCGAAATCCCGCGTGATCGTGGACGCTCTTCTGGGGACGGGCCTGAAGGGGAAAGTGGAAGGGCTCCTCGCATCGGTCATCGCAGACGTGAACAAAATCTCGCGTGATGCCACGGCCATCCATCCTGAAGCCGTCGTCGCCGTCGATACGCCGTCGGGACTTCCATCGGATGGAGAACCATCCCAGGGCCCCGTGATTCAAGCTCACGCTACGGTTACGTTCACGGCGCCCAAACTGGGCCAGCTTGTCTCGCAAGATGCCGCGTGCTGTGGAAGACTTCTGGTGCGAGAGATCGGCTCGCCACAGGAATTGATCGAGGAAGTTGGCAAGGGACGGGTGCGATGGATCGAACCGGGGGAGTTTCAAGAACTCCCCTTGGTGCGCCGGGTCGATTCTCACAAAGGCAGCTTCGGACACGTCTTGCTGATTGCAGGT
>JBGQCW010000344.1:0-2938 GCA_041495565.1 Candidatus Acidiferrum sp. | reverse complement strand
GCTTCCACGGTGTCCATTCCGCCGTCCTGGAGTTCGTATGCGCGGAGCTTGTTCATCAGGCCGATGCCGCGGCCTTCCTGGGGAAGATAAAGAAGTATTCCCGATGGAGCCTGCCCGATTTTCTTGAGCGACAATTCGAGTTGCGCGCGGCAATCGCAACGCAGAGAGGTGAGTACATCGCCAGTAAGACATTGCGAGTGCACGCGCACGAGCGGCGCGGTTTTGCCTTTCAGATTGCCTCGGACCAGCGCAACCGCTTCTTCCTGCGCGCCGCGGCCCTTGAAGCCGTAGATCGTGAAGCGGCCGTAGCGCGTCGGCAACTCCGCATGCGCGACCATCTGCAGTGCGGCAGCGATTTTCTTTGGGCGTTTGCTCTGATGTGATTTAGCGCTCATTGGGAAACGAAAAGTATAGCAGGCTCGCAGATCAGACGGACCATGGGAATGCAGGAGAAAAAAACTTAACACAGAGAACACAGAGTGACACGGAGTTCGCGGAGACAACGAGGCCAGCATCTTCGGCTGAGAAGATATTTGGTGAGGACACTGCACCGCACACCCCTTTACAGGCAGGCGGGGAAACGCTAGCGTTAGCGTGAGAAACGCAGCCGAAAATGGATACGGCACCATTAGTCCGGGACCTTCTGTTCACCTTGCTGCTCAAGGTGGGCGTGGCGTCGTCCATCGCGGCGCTGCTGGCGCGGTGGAACACGTTTCGCCGCGTGCTGTTTACCGAAGAGCGTGACGTCGACCAAAAATTGAAGTTGATGCTGTTCCTGACACCGGCGCTGATCGTGGGCGTGACGCTGCGGCTGGTGGGACACCAACCGTACGCCTTCGCGGATCTGTCACTCGAAGGCGCGTTTCTGATGGGTTTGCTGGGCGGCCGCGTGGTCGGGCCGATCGGCGGCGCGATCATTACCATTCCGGCGCTAATTTCGCACGAGTGGCTGGCCATGCCGGCGGCATCCGCGGCGGGATTGCTCGGCGGATTGATACGGCAGGCGATTCCCAACAAAGAAGACCTCTGGAATTTCGGGCCATTCACTTTCTTGAACATTCCGAAAGCCACGGTGAAGCTGCTTCGCAAAGCGGAATTGTCGTGGGAAATGGCGCCGTTGACGACGTGCATTGGCTTGGAGCTGGGCCGCGTGGCGCTGGTGCATGCGACCAAGCTCAAATGGCTGTTCGCGATCGATCCGCACTGGGATTGGTGGCTGGGGCTGACGGTCATTGCGACGCTGATGTCCGTGGCGGCGCCGCTGAAAATCTGGAACAACACGCGCATCGAGATGAACCTGGAGCGGCACCAGCAGCTTTTGTTGAAGGCGAGAATGGACGCACTCTCCAGCCAGATCAATCCACATTTTCTGTTTAATACGCTGAACACAGTTTCGGCGCTGATCCGGTTTGATCCGGATTCGGCGCGCGGCGTGGTGCTGAAGCTGAGCAACATTCTGCGGAGGCTGCTGCGCAAGCATGAGACGTTTGTGCCGCTGCGTGAGGAGTTGCAATTCATCGACGATTACCTGGACATCGAGGTGGCGCGCTTCGGCCGCGACAACCTGGAAATCACCAAGCACCTCGAGGAAGAGACGCTCGAGGCGTTTGTTCCGAGCATGTTGCTACAGCCGATTGTGGAGAACTGCCTGAAGCATGGGCTGGCGCCGAAGCTCGGTGGCGGGAAAATCCAGTTGCGAACGACGACGCGTGACGGGCGGCTCCATATCGAGATTGAAGACAACGGTGTGGGCATCTCCGAAGAAAAAATGCCGCATGTTTATGTGGAAGGCATCGGGTTGAGCAACGTGCGCGAGCGGCTGCGCGTGCTGTATGGGACCGATTTTCACTTGGACATCCAGAGCCGGCCGGGCGAAGGAACGGTGATCCGGATCGACGTTCCGGCGCTGGTACCGGCGATGCAGACAGTCAGGTGAAAACAGCAAAAAGACGAATCTCTAGACACGCTTTGACCCTGGAAGCCGCTGGGGGAGCCATCGCCGCCTGGGTTGTGCGGGACGTGCAACCCCTGGAAGCGCGTACCCGCGAGGATTAGAAACAGATCGCGAATTTGGCGCTCTAACGGACTTCCTTAAATTGGCTGGCAAGAGCCTTGGGGGCGGTGAGGAGCCATGCGGCGGCGAGCGCACGGCGCAGCGTGGGTCTCCTGACCGCCTTCAAGCGCACGCACGTGGCGCCGCGGAGCCCCCAGGCACCCTTGGCGGGCATAAAGACGGCCGGCTGAGCTTTGACAAACATTTCCTGTTCAATTGGAGTGACCTTGACCATGCCCCAGCCTTCTTCGGGGTAGCCGAGGGTCGCGAAGATCTTGCCAGCGACGCGAAAATCAGGGTGGTCCATATGGGAATGCTCTGAGGTCTCGGGAAGGCTAAGAGCGAGGTGACGAAAATCATTGGAGGTCATGGGGTGGCTCCGTCTGATCAAGGGAGCTATGACAGCATGGGAGGGGCGAAGAAGAAAGGGCTTGACAGGCGGCTGACATTACTGTATATTCTGTAGTGCCTGAAGTACATGAAAGAACAAACATGGCACAAAACACGCTAACGCCGGTGGCACAGAAATTCATCCTGCATTGGGGAGAGATGGGCACGCGGTGGGGCATCAACCGCACGGTGGCGCAAGTGCATGCGCTGCTGTTTCTTTCACCGCGGCCGGTGGCGGCGGACGAGATTTCCGCGACGCTGGCGGTGGCGCGTTCGAACGTGAGCACCAGCTTGCGCGAGCTGCAAGGGTGGCGGATTGTGCGCGTGGTGCACGTGCTGGGCGACCGGCGCGATCATTTCGAATCGATCAAGGACGTGTGGGAACTTTTCCGCATCGTTTCGGAGGAACGGAAGCGGCGGGAGATCGATCCGACGCTGCGTGTACTGGCGGAGTGTGTGCAGGAAGTGAAAACCGACGCGAAGGGCGACGCGTAT
>JBGQCW010000343.1:0-2957 GCA_041495565.1 Candidatus Acidiferrum sp. | reverse complement strand
TGTCCTTCGCTCCACTCCGGGAACGTCGCCAGTAAGTATTCGCTTGCCAGCAGCTGGAGCACGGCGTCGCCCAAAAACTCCAGCCGCTCATTGTCCATTGGGAGCGTGGGACTTCCAGCTTCTTCCGCCCTAGATGCTTTCAGCTCTGGCACCGCCGAGCTGTGCGTCAATGCCCTCTCGAGGAGCGCTCGGCTCGAAAACTTGTAGTCCAGCCGCTCCTCAAGCGCCGCGTCGACACTCCGGGTGGTCTCTTGCATATTCTTGACGTGCCGGCGGTCCTTCTTACTTCGGCGCGCTTAACTGCGTCAATCCGAGCTTCTTTGCATCTTCGGCGCCGCTCTTGCACGTCGCCTGCATCGCTCCTGGCATTGCCGCGCACTTGTTAAAAGCTGTCACCGCATCATCGAAGTGCGATGCGTTCTTGTTTGCCAAACCCAGTAAGTAGTAATTCACAGGGTCGGGACTCGGATCAATCTTCAGCGATTGTTCGAGCTCTGGGATGGCTTCCGCGTACTTCCCTCTCCGCACGAACACCAATCCGAGCCCGCTGTGCGCCATCGCCAGGGCCTGATTCTTGGCCATTTCAAATTGCTGGTCTGTCATTTCCGCCGGCTTGGGCAGCGTTGGAGTAATCTCAATCGCCTGTTTCGAATACTGTTCCGCCTTGCTCAGCACTTGCGCCGCATCCGGCGGGTTCCCGTGCAAGCTCCTGGGAAGCGTCTGCCCGAGCAGTGCGAGCGTGGATACGTCATTCGGCGCCAGCACGAGTTCCTTTTCTCCGTATTCCTGCATCTTCTGCAGCTGCCCGATCTGCAGGTATTCGTAGGCCAGCGCGGAAAACACCGGAGACTTGTAGCGGCTCTGCGGATACTTCTGGACAAACGCTTCGCCCAGTTCGATCTTCTTGCTCGCATCATTCATCGGCGCGTCGTGGAACACTTTATAGGCCGCGTCTTCTTCCGCGCTTACCGGTGCCGCAGCGTCCAGCGTCAAGGGAGTAACCTCCGGCGTCTTCGGTTTGTCGCTCGACTGAGCCGGCGGCTGGCTCTGGCTTCCCTGGCCATACTGCGAACTCTGCGCGGCCGCGATCCCGCCCGCACCCGCTATCAATCCGGCAATTGTTACTGCTTCCCAAAAAATATTCCGATTCCTTCTCATCCGTTTTCTCCTCTTCCTTTCTTCCTTTGCTCGAGTTTTACAACTTGGGCTGCGGCAGTCCTCCACCAACTCCTCTCAACCAAAATCGCTTTTCCCCTCACGGCCGCGCTGTCGCCTTGTCTCCGCCAGACGCCGCGAGTCCTTTTTGCGCCGCCAGTTTTGCCTGATCGGGCCCGTCTTCCACCGCCAGCGCCGATTGATACTCCGCCTTTGCGACCGCGGGATTGCCCTCATCGTCGTAGATGCGCGCCAGATAGATGTGCGACCACGCCAGCACCATGGGGTCCTGCGTCGCCGCGTGCTCCCCCGTTGTCAGCCTCCCGAAGATTTGCTTGGCCCTCGCCGCATCGTGATCCAGCAGCGCCACCAATCCAATTCCATACCATGCCCGCGCCTGGTCCGGATACCTCGTTAGCACTTTTTGAAACGAACTCTCTGCTGCGCGCGGATTCTTCTCCGCGATCCGGCGCTCCCCTTCCGTTAGCGCCGCGATCACCTCGGCTTCGTTCGGCACCGTCGTTGGCGGTGCTTTCCGCGTCCGAGCCACCACTTCACCCGACGCTTCGTCCGCCGCTTGCACCGGTTCGGCCGGCGCAAATTGCACCGTCGCTATCCGCTTCGATTCCGCTCCCACATCGATCGCTCTCACCAGATCCGGGAAAAAGAGCTTCATCGCGGGCTCGGAATTCTCATACTTCGGCAGCGCCCCGAAAATGGGCCTCACCAGCACGTAGCCGCTCTCGTCGTCCCGGCTCAGCGCCGCTTCTTTCTCGCCCGGCGACAGCCTCTTGAGCTTTAGTTCTACCGCCCGCACCATGCATTCCGCAAAGTAAGACGGGAAATCATCCTTCAACTCCGGCGCGAGCCGCGGCGCCAGCGCGGCTTTTTCAAACAGCGGCCGCTTCACCGCAATCACGTGTGGATAAATCAGCGGCAGGCGGTCCAGCAGGAAGTGCAGGAACGCGTGCCGCACCACGTCCGTCGGAACGTTTTCTGCGCCGCTCAGCACGAGCGCGTAGTGGGCCCCGAAATTTCGCACATTGGTGATTCGCCCCACCAGCGGCTCGACAACGATCGTAAACGTCTCGGGATGGGACGTGTCCAGGATTTCGCGCAGATAGGCCGCCGAAACAAACACGATTTGCGACACCTCATCATGCAGCCGCACGACCTCGCGGTCGTAAATCGGCTGCACCTGCCTCCATAGCTGCCCGATCTTCTGTTCCTGGTAATAATTCGAGAGGATTTCGCTGAAGCCTTCGAGCGCCAGCACTTCCGGCGGCATTTCGTCCCGCCGCAGAACCGTCTGGAATTTGGGCGCCGGCCCTGAAACCAGCCCAAACCACAGATACCTGGAGAGCGTCGCTCCGGCATCCCGCATCTCATGCTGCTTGTAAAACTCCCGCATGGCGTCGACCGCCGGCCCTTCCTGTTGCCGCAGCCTCTCCCGCATCTGCGCCCGGAATACCGTCCAATTGTCCGCGCTCACGTTGGATTCAAATCCCGCCGCCAGCAACGCGCACATCGTCGTAAACATCGCCTCGCTGCCGTCCACGGTCACCGCGCTCTGGGGTACCGGCCGGGAACGCGGACGCGGCGCCGCCGGCGTTTGTGCCGGAGGTGGTGTTTGCGTTTGCACTTGAGCGGGGATTGGCGCCTGCGCCCACCCTGCCGACGGCAATACCATCGCGGCGCACAGGCCGAACAACGCCATTTGTCTTCTAAATTTTTTCATGTCCTTTGCCGCAGTTCTTACTCGGGTCAATGGCTGTTTCTGTTTCCGCTTGCAGCGATTCTCA
>JBGQCW010000342.1:0-2959 GCA_041495565.1 Candidatus Acidiferrum sp. | reverse complement strand
TCAATTCACGAGTGGCGCATGCGCGTATTTTGCGCGAATCTCGTTCGTCATTTCCAGCACCTTCGTCAGCCGCGATGAATCAATGCCTGGATCGGCGCCCGCTTTGCGCAAAGCTGCAAGAACATCTTCCGTCGCGATGTTGCCAACGAGATTGTCTCCCGCAAAGGGGCATCCGCCAAGTCCCGTCAGCGCGCTGTCGAATCGCCGGCATCCGGCTTCGTACGCCGCGAGAATCTTTTCTTCCGCGTTCTCCGGCCGGCTGTGCAGATGAACGCCCAGCTCGATTCCCGCGACGTGATCCTTCGCGCTACGGTATAAATCGCCGACGAGCTGCGGCGACGCGTTGCCCACCGTATCCGCCAGCGAAACCGTTCGCACGCGAATATCTTTCAGCCATTTCAATGCGTCCGCCACGATCTCCAGTCCCCACGGCTCATCGTACGGATTCCCAAACGCCATCGAAATGTAAATCACCAACCCCCGGTTCGCCGCCGCCGTTTCTTTCTTCAGTTTCTCAACGAGTATCCGCGATTCTTCGCGCGTCATGTTGGCATTCGCCCGCCGGAAATACGCGGAGATCGAATAGGGGTATCCGATGGTCGTTACGCCCGGCGTAGCCAGCGCCCGCTCCAAACCCTTTTCGTTCACCACGATTCCGATAATTTCCGGCCGCTCCACACCGGCGGGAAGGAAAGCGTTAAGTTTTGCCATCACCTCTTCACTGTCCGCCATCTGCTTCACATGCTTCGGCGAAACAAAACTCACCGCATCAATGTGCTTGAATCCGGCCAGCACTAGTTCCTTCAAGTATTCTGCCTTGTACTCCGTCGGAATAAGGTCCGGCAATCCTTGCCACGCATCTCTTGGGCATTCGATGATTTTTGTTGTTTGCTCCACTCGAACCCTCTCCCCCGGTGTTTTAACGGCGCGAGCGCAGGACAGCGGCCAATATAACAAAAACCAATCCGATCCAAAGCAGCAGGCTCGCAAGAATCGCGGCGTTGTTTGAAACGCCGTAGCCGCCGAACGGGACGCTGTAAAAATGTCCGTCGCCGCGGATCCCCGCGGCGGCAATTCCGGCGATAATGTAAGCGATCACACCCACCGGAAGAGAGACGAGCGAGATTCCCAGATAGCGGCGAATCGAGGAGCCAGGGCCTGATTTGCGCGCTTTAATCACGAGCAAAATGCCAGCAACGATCAGCAAAATGGGAAGGACCTGAACGATAAAGTTCGCGAGCAGAACTCTCAGCATGATCTCGAGTTTGCTCAAGTTTGCAGGACTCCCGTCTTGAATTCACGGATGTCAGGATTCAGGGCAGCGGCTTCGAGGGCCCAGATCAAGGCGTCGCGGGTGTGAGCGGGATCGATGATGGCGTCCACCCAGAGGCGGGCGGCCGCGTAGCGCGGATCGGTTTGGTGTTCGTAGGTGGCGCGGACGGAGTCGTAGAGTTCTTTCTTTTGTTTTTCGTCGACTTTTTTGCCTTCGCGCTCGAGCTGTTTCAATTTGATTTCGACGAGGGTGCTGGCGGCGGCGTCGCCGCTCATCACGGCGAAGCGCGCCGTGGGCCAGGCGAACATGAAGCGCGGGTCGTAGGCTTTGCCGCACATGGCGTAGTTTCCAGCGCCGAAGCTGCCGCCGCAAATCACAGTAATTTTCGGCACGACGCTGTTCGCTACCGCATTCACCATTTTCGCGCCGGCGCGAATGATGCCGCTCCATTCCGCATCCTTGCCAACCATGAAACCGTTGACGTCGTGCAGAAAAACTAGTGGAATGCGATTCTGATTGCAGTCCAGAATAAATCGCGCCGCTTTCTCCGCGGACTCCGTGTAAATCACGCCGCCAAATTCCATGCGCTTCTGGTCGGAGCCATGCGCAAATGTTTGCACGTGTTTTTTTTGATTCGCGACGATGCCAACGGCCCATCCGCCGATCCGCGCGTATCCACAGAGCAGCGTCTCGCCGGACTCAGCGCGGTACTCTTCGAATTCTCCGGCATCCACGATGCGCGCGATGATCTCACGCGTGTCGTACTGCTTGCCCGGGTCGCTCGAGAAAATGCCGTAATTCTCCTCGCCGGAATACAGCGGATCGCGCGACTTCGCGTGGCTGAATGGCGAAGGATTCGGCGCGCCGATTTTGTCGACTAGCGCGCGAATGCGCCCGAGGCATGCATCGTCATCCGGCTCGCGGAAATCCACGGTGCCGCTGATCTGCGCGTGCATCTTCGCTCCGCCGAGATCTTCAGCAGAAGTCTTTTGCCCAATCGCCGCCTGCACGAGCGCGGGCCCGGCGAGAAAAAGTCCCGAGCCTTCGGTCATCAAAATGTGGTCGCACATCACCGGCAAGTACGCTCCGCCCGCCACGCACATGCCCATGATCGCGGTGATCTGCGGAATGCCCATCGCGCTCATCACCGCGTTGTTGCGAAACACCCGGCCAAAATCATCCGTGTCCGGAAAAACATCTTCCTGCAACGGCAAAAACACTCCCGCCGAATCCACCAAGTAGATCGTCGGAATCCTGTTTTCGATGGCGATATTCTGCGCGCGAATTACTTTCTTCGCGGTCATCGGAAAAAATGCGCCTGCTTTCACCGTCGCGTCATTGGCGATCAGCATAAACGTGCGTCCGCAAACTTTCGCAAGTCCCGTTACGGTTCCAGCCGACGGAGCGCCGCCCCACTCCACGTACATTTCGTAAGCGGCGTAAATGCCAAGCTCGAAGAACTGCGAGCCGGGATCGATCAGTTTGGCGATGCGCTCCCGCGCCGTCAGCCGCCCCTTTTTGTGCTGCGACTCGATGGCCTTCGCTCCGCCGCCCTGGCGGATTTGCTCTTCCTCATTCTTAATTGTGGTCAGCAAATCGACGATGCGACGGGCATTCTTTTCGAATTCGGGAGACTTACGATTCACGCTAGATTTCAGAACGGAAGCAGACACGCGACGACCTCAC
>JBGQCW010000341.1:0-2964 GCA_041495565.1 Candidatus Acidiferrum sp. | reverse complement strand
AGGCCGCACGCGCCGGTATTGGTCCGCGGAAAGCGCCGGCAAGTTCACCGCGTTGCGAATGATCCCTTCCGCCAGGTAATCCTTGATCTGGACGGCCACCTGCGTGCCGACCTCTTCCTGCGCTTCAGTCGTCGAGCCCGCCACGTGCGGCGTGGCGATCACATTGGAAAGCCCGATAAGCGGGGAGTTTTTCGGCGGCTCTTCCGCAAACACGTCCAACGCCGCGCCCGCAAGCTTGCCGCTCTTCAACGCGGCAGCAAGGGCAGCTTCGTCGATCAACTCTCCGCGCGCGGCATTGATGACGCGCGCGCCATTTTTCATCTTCTCGATCGTCGCGGCGTTGATCAGATTCTGCGTAGCGGGGCTCAGTGCCGTGTGCAAAGAAACGAAATCACTTTCCGCCAAAAGTTTTTCGAGCGGCACCAGCTCCACGGAAACTTCGCGCGCCGCCGCTTCGCTGATGTACGGGTCATACGCCAGCACGCGCATGTCGAACGCTTCCGCACGCACCGCGACCTCGCTGCCAATTCGCCCGAGGCCTATCAGGCCGAGCGTCTTCCCGCGTACTTCCGTCCCCGCCGCGGAAGATTTTTCCCAGCGCCCTTCATGAATCGCTCGGTCCAGCCGTGGCACCTGCCGCGCAAGCGCCAAAAGTAGCGCAAACGTGTGCTCCGCCACGCTCACCGCGTTTCCGCCGGGGGTGCTCATCACCAGTACGCCCCGCTTGGTGGCGGCTTCCAGGTCGATATTGTCCACGCCCACGCCGGCGCGGCCCACGGCGCGCAACTTTGGAGCCATGTCCAACAGCTCCGCGGTGACTTTCGTGGCGCTGCGCACGATCAGCGCATCCGCTTCCGCAATCTCCGTATTCAGCGTTTCTTTCGTCGTCTGGACAATGTTCCACCCTGGCTGCTCCTTCAGCAGCTGCACGCCCCGCTCGCTGATCTTGTCCGCCACGATGACTTTCATGGGGTCCTCTGTAATCTCCGGGGGATTTTCCCGCGCAGTGTAAGAGAACAACGTTAGCGAGCCGTCGCAACACTGTCAAATAGCGGTTTGAGCTGAAGACAAGTTTTGCTCTCTGCGGCTTCTTGCATCCTCTGCGTCTCCGTTTTTTTTCTTTTCTTTCTCTCCGCCTATTGCCTTCTCCCGTCTGCTATATTCATTTGCGTGAGGAACTTGCGATGAGTCTTGCAGAAAAGATCCAGAAGGATCTGGTCGACGCCATGCGCGCGAAGGACGAACTGCGCCTCAGCGTCCTGCGCGGAATAAAGGCCGCCATCAAACACAAGGAAGTCGAAAAAATACGTGCCCTCGACGAGCCGGAGTCCATCCAGATCCTGCAAACGCTCGTGAAGCAGCGCAAGGAATCGATCGATCAATTCACCAAAGGCCACCGCCCGGAACTTGCCGAAAAAGAAACCAAGGAACTCGCCATCATCGAGTCCTATCTGCCCGCTGGAGCGAGCGAAGCGGAGATGAATGCCGCCATCACCAAGGCCATTTCCGAAACCGGGGCGAATTCCATCAAACAGATGGGCACGGTCGTAAAAGCCGCCAAGGCTGCTCTGGAAGGCAAGACCGTCGACGGCAAGGCCCTCAGCGATCTGGTGCGTGACCGACTTTCGAAGCTTGGCTGAAATTCGCTGGAGTTCTATTTCTTCTTCACTGGGAGTTGCCGCTGTCCCGTACACAACATGCCCCTGCCAGAAACCATCGCGATACGCTTCACGGAGGAAGACGCCGGCTATGTGACGGTGCGCCCCGTTGTGAAGCAAGTATTTCGCTTGGCCGAACTTATCGATATGGTTCTGAGCGTCACTGGAAAAAACGTTTCGCGGGTGCAGCAGATTTTCCGTGCCGGCACCGTCGTCTACAATGGTTATCGGTATTGGTGGGACGGTTTCACCACCGAAGACAACGAACTCACGGCTCTTCTTGCGCCTTTCCCGGACGATGATCCTTCACGCGTCTTCGACGTCACCGCAGCAACCACGGTATCCATCGAAATCGGGGGTGGCGCCCAACGCTCGCTGATCGGAATCACACGCCAGGAAGCTTCGGCGAAGCGCCTGTTCCACAAGCGGAGTCCCTGGGAAATCTTGATCGACGCGGCACGAATCTCCGCGCCGCGCTATGAGAAATACTCTCATTCCCAACGTGCCGACCTTTATCGTCTTCATCTCCTCCCCGAAACGGCTCTCGTTCTGCGGAACGAGACCCTCGACGCCGCGCCGCGCGTTCTCCGGAAAAAGCTTGCGGGACTGCAGCCTCCCTCTGCCCTTTTGTTTTTTGTTCCTCGGGCGCATTCTGCCAGGGCAGAATCTCGTCCTTAGATAAGGAGTTTCCATGACTCTTCCTTCCGATGCCGGTTTTCGCAACAGTCAGGCCCTCGCCGTGCTGCGCATTGGCGTGGGCATTCTTTTCTTGATCTTTGCCGAATACAAAGTTTTCGGCACGCAATTTACTCTTCACGGCGGATTCCAGTTCTGGATCAACAAGTTTCTCGAGGGAGGGGTTTATCCCTTCATGGTGCCGGTGCTTCGCGGACTTGTGCTGCCACACGCGACGCTCTTCGCTTTCCTCACGGCCTACGGCGAACTCGCCATTGGCTTGGCACTCTTGCTCGGTATATGGGTTCGGCCGGCGAGCGCCGCGGGATTCATCTTCGTGCTTGCTCTACTTTTTTCGTCGGACTATCCGGGAGCGCACGCACCCTTTTGGCAATACTTCGGCGCGAGCCTCAGCCATTCCGTGTTCGCACTGTGCTTCGCTGCGTTTCTGATCGGCCGCGTCGATGCCGTTTGGTCGGTCAAGGCTGCACGGAAAAGCCCGATATCGCGCTAGTCGGATAGGTATCAGTGGGCCGCGGGCTTCAGTACGGCGGTATTCCGCTCGTCGCCCGCGATGATGCGGTAAAGTTTCTTCAGGTCGTCGACCTTGCTCAGCGGCACGCTCAACTCT
>JBGQCW010000340.1:0-2969 GCA_041495565.1 Candidatus Acidiferrum sp. | reverse complement strand
CTCTCCCTGGAAGGCTCGACGGTTCGCCCTGATAACGATGCCAACGAGCGGGTCTATGGCAAGAAGGTCGAGGCCGAGTCCATCGTGTTCAAGGGTGCCGTCGCGGTTCCGCCCGCCGCTCAAAAAATGATCGCGTATTTGAACCAGAAGTCTCCGAAGAACAATTCGGACCCCGACTCTCTCAAGTAATAGTTCAAAACGGACAGCCCTTTTCAGGACACCCCGGCGCAGTCCGGGGTGTCTCTCTGTTTAATTCTTACTTGACTCCCACTCATTATTGACCTATGGTCACAAATGAGGAGAGGTCATGGTGAAGACGGTCTCCAAACGCCCGGCTCGGCGAACTCGTCCGGTAGCCAGCGAGAAAGCTACACGCCGCGAGCGCCGTAGCGCGGAAATCCGCGAGCGGCTCTTCCGTGCCGCCCTCGACCTCTTTGCCAGGAAGGGGTTTGCGGAAACCACCGTCGAAGACATCACCAACGCCGCGGACGTCGGCAAAGGCACGTTCTTCAACTATTTCCCCAGCAAAGACCACATCCTCATTGCCTTTGGCGAAATGCAACTCGCAAAATTGGAGGCCTCCATCGAGAACGCCCGGCTCAGCAATGTGGCCATGCAGGATTTCCTTCGCTCGCTCGGGGCCCGCATGACAGAGGAACCTACGCGAAACCCCGCGATTATTCGGACCCTTTTCCAGGCCTTCCTTTCTACAACTCCGGTCCGCCAGGCCATGGTCGATCTTCAGAAACGCGCCCATGCCCTCCATACCCAGATTGTCCAGCTTGGCCAGGAGCGCGGCGAAATCCGCAAGGACCTCCCCGCCGCGGTGATCGCTCAGGTTTTTCGCCAGACCGTCTTCGGCACGCTCTTGCTCTGGTCGCTTTACGGCGACGCGACCCTGCATTCGCGCATGGAGGCCGCGTTCGACGTCTTGTGGACTGGCCTGGCACCCCGCGAAGTATCCGCGCCGCCGAAAATCTCATCTTCGATCTCAGGAGAGTAGCTCCGTGAACCGCAAACGCATCTTCCTCATTCTGGCCATCGCCGTTGTCCTGGCTGCCACTGCGGTTTTCGCTGGTTGGTTTCGCAAGGACTCCGCCTTACAAGGCTCCGGCACCGTCGAAGCTCGCAATATTCGCGTAGGCTCCAAAGTCGCGGGCCGCATCGACAAAGTTCTCGTTCGCGAAGGCGATTCCGTGCAGCCCGGTCAGGTTTTGATCACCTTCGACGACAAGGAATTGCAAGCGGCCCTCGAACAATCCCGCGCCAGCGCCGAAAAGGCCCAGCGCGGCTATCGTCCCGAGGAAATTGCCGAAGCCCGCGCCGCTGCGGCTCAGGCCAAAGCCGACTTCGATCTGAAAAAGAACGGCTATCGCAAGGAAGACATCGCCGCCGCGCAAGCGGATCTGGACCGCGTGAAGGCCGACGAAATCCGCACGCATCTCGATTTTGACCGCTATGACACGCTCGCAAAAAAAGACCTGGTTTCCAAACAGCAGCGCGATCTTGCCGAAGCAAATTGGAAAATGGCATTGGCGCAGCAGCAAAACGCGCGGCAGAAGCTGGATGAACTGCAGCGCGGCTACCGTCCTGAAGAAATCGCTTCCGCCGAAGCCCGTTATCAGCAGGCGCAAGCCACGTTGGAAAAGCTCCAGCACGGCAATCGCCGTGAAGACGTAGAACTGGCAAAGGCAGCCTACGCCTACGACGAAGCCCGTTTCCGTGAGCGCCAGGTCGTCGCTCCCTCCGCCGCGATCGTGGAAGTTCTCGACGTGCGCCCGGGCGACCTCATTGCTCCCAATACGCCGATCGCCACGCTCTTGGAGAAGGATCAAATCTACGTGCGTATTTACATCCCCGAAACCGAATATGGCCGCCTCAAGCTCGGGCAGCAAGCCGAAGTCAGAGTCGACTCTTTTCCAAAAATAGTTTTCGAAGGGGTCCTCGAACAAATCAACCAGCAAGCTGAATTCTTGCCTCGCAACGTCCAGACCCGCGAGGAACGCGTGCACCAGGTTTTTGGCGTAAAGATTCGCATCAACGATCCCGCCGGCCGCGTGCTCGCCGGAATGGCTGCCGACGTGAAACTCAAAGAGGGAAATTGAGCCGATGGCCAGCGCGCCGATAAATCCCGCCGAAGCCGCCATCTCCGCCGAACATCTGGTTAGGCGTTTCGGCGATGTCGCCGCCGTCAACGACGTCAGCTTCCGCGTCGAAAAAGGCGAAATCTTCGGCTTCCTCGGCCCCAACGGCAGCGGGAAAACCACCGTCATCAAAATGCTCACCGGACTCCTTCCCCTCAGCGCGGGCTCCGCTCGTGTCGAAGGGCTCGATGTCCGGACGGATTCCGAAGCGATCCGTGAGCGCATCGGCTACATGTCGCAGAATTTCAGCCTCTACCACGATCTGACCGTCACGGAAAATTTGCAGTTCTATGGCCGCATCTACGGCCTGGAACCCGCGCACCTGAAGCGTCGCATCGCGGAGGTCGTCGAGCTGAACGGCTTCGCGCCTTATCTCAATCGCCTGGCCGCTCAATTGTCCGGCGGCTGGAGGCAGCGCCTGGCTCTCGGCTGCGCCATGCTGCATGAACCGAAACTCCTCTTTCTCGATGAGCCCACCGCCGGCATCGATCCCGTCGCGCGCCGCCAGCTTTGGGATCTTCTCTTCGATCTCTCTGGACACGGCATCACCTTTTTCGTCACCACGCACTACATGGACGAAGCCGAGCGCTGCAGCCACGTCGCCTACATCTATTTCGGCAAGCTCATCGCCGACGGCACGCCCAATTCGCTCCGCGAGCTTCCCGACGTGCAGCCTCATGGCACGTTGCGCGTGGAAATCACCACCCCCGAAGTCACCCGCGCTCTCCGTTTTGCCCGCCAAATCCCCGGCATCCGCAACGCCACTATTTTCGGACAATCCATCCATGCGCTCATCGACGACCACTTCAACCTCGACGATCTGCG
>JBGQCW010000339.1:0-2978 GCA_041495565.1 Candidatus Acidiferrum sp. | reverse complement strand
GAGATTCGCGCAGGCGCAGCGAAGCGTGGAAGTTGCCAAGGCGCAACTGGATGCAGCGAAAGCGCGCGTGGAGCAAGCGCGAGCGGGAGTGACGTCAGCGCGAGCGGACACCAGGAAAGTGAGCATGAAGACCGCGGATGCGCAGGGGAAACTCGCGAAAGTGGAGCAGGCGCGAGCGGCGCTGGATGCGGCGCAATTGAACTTGAGCTACACGGAGATCACCGCGCCGGTGGATGGCGTGGCCACGCACAAGCAGGTCGAGATGGGACAGATCGTGCAGGCGGGGCAAGGGCTGCTGGTGGTTGTGCCGCTGCACAACGTGTGGGTGACGGCAAATTTCAAAGAGACGCAACTCAGGAAGATGAAGGCCGGGCAGAAAGCGGAAGTGAAAGTGGATACGTATGGGAAGACGTTTAGCGGGCACGTGGACTCGATAGCAGGAGCGACGGGTTCGGTGCTGAGCCTGCTGCCGCCGGAAAACGCGACGGGGAACTACGTGAAGGTCGTGCAGCGGATTCCGGTGAAGATCGTGCTGGACCCGATTTCACCGGAGAAGGCGATTCTGCGGCCGGGGATGAATGTGGACGCGACGGTGATTACGAATTAACGCGGAATAAAGATATGGATTGAAACGGTAGTACGTAGAAATAGCGGGGCCTGAGATTCGAACGCGATGCGAAACAGGATTCTAGCGAAGCTGCGGATGCCGGACGGGTCGATCAACCCCTGGGTGATCGCCATTACGGTGACGCTGGCGACGTTTATGGAAGTGCTGGACACCTCCATCGCGAACGTGGCGCTGCCGCACATTGCAGGGAATTTGTCGGCGGGGCGGGATGAGTCGACGTGGGTGCTGACGTCGTATCTGGTTTCGAACGCGATTGTGCTGCCGCTGTCCGGATGGTTTTCCGGGCTGATCGGGCGGAAAAAGTTTTACATGTCGTGCGTGGCGCTGTTCACGGTGAGTTCGTTCTTGTGCGGGCTGGCGCCGAGCCTGGGCGTGCTGGTGGTTTGCCGGATTTTGCAGGGCGCGGGAGGCGGGGGACTGCAGCCGAGCGAGCAGGCGATTCTGAACGATACGTTTTCGCTGGAGAAGCGTGGCATGGCGTTTGCAGTGTATGGCCTTGCGGTGGTCGTAGCCCCAACGATTGGACCGTGGCTGGGCGGATGGATCACGGACAATTTTTCCTGGAGATGGATTTTTTACATCAACGTGCCGGTGGGAATCATTTCGCTGATCCTGACCAACCTTTTAATCAGCGACCCGCCGTACATGAAGAGGGCGAGCGTGAAGAGCGGATTCCGGATCGACTACATCGGGATTGGCTTGATCAGCCTGGGCCTGGGAAGCATGCAAGTCGTGCTGGACAAAGGGCAGCGCGAGGACTGGCTGTCGTCGAATTTCATCCGCGTGTTTTTCGTGTTGATGGTATTCGGAATCATCGCAGGAATTCTCTGGGAACTGCGGCAGAAGGAGCCGGTCGTCGATTTGCGAATGTTGAAAAATCGGAATTTTGCGATTTCGACGATGGCGATGTTTTTCCTGGGATTCGTGCTGTACGCCAGCACGGTGCTGATTCCCCAGCTCTTGCAGCAGTTGCTGGGGTACACGGCGCAACTTGCGGGCATGGCGCTGTCGCCGGGCGGCGCGGTGATCATGTGCATGATGCCGGTGGTGGGGATCCTGGTGTCGAAGGTGGACACGCGGATTCTCATCACGTTTGGGTGCATCGTGTCGGCGTCTGCGCTGTTCGTGATGGCGGGCTGGAACCTGCAGCTGGATTACGGGCACGCGGTGCGCGCGCGCATGCTGCAAAGCTTCGGGCTGGCGTTCCTGTTTATTCCCATCAACGTGGCGGCGTTCGCCTACGTGCCGAGAGAAAAAAGCAACATGGGCACGGGAATCATCAACCTGGCGCGGAATATCGGGGCCAGCGTGGGAATCGCGACGGTGACGACGATGCTGGACCGGCGCACGCAGTTTCATCAAGCGCGGCTGATGGAGCACGTCAACGATTACAGCGCGGCGTATCACAACCTGCTGAACGGGATCCAGACGAAGCTGGTTGCGGCGGGCTCAACGGCGGCGCAGGCCAGCGCGCAAGCGCACGGCATGATTTACAACACGGTGCAACGGCAGGCGGTGATGCTGGCGTTTATCGACAATTTCAAGATGCTCGGGGTCGTATTTTTCTCGATCATTCCGATTTTGCTGCTGATGAGGAAGCCGAGAGTGCCCGCCGGGTCGGTGCCAGTGCACTGAAAAAGGTTTTGGCGCTCGCGGATTTTGCAACGAGTTTTCAGACGTAATGGGGGGAGCGATAATGGCAACGCAAGTGGCAGTGGGTATACAACCGAACGAAGAGAAGCTCATCCGAGCCGGGCAGCGGGGCGACCACCAAGCGGTGGAAACCCTCTTCCGCCGTTACCAGCGGCCGTTGTTTCAGACGGCGTTGCGGGTGCTCGGAAACACGGAAGACGCGGAAGACGCGCTGCAAGACGGGATGCTCTCGGCGTATCGCAACTTGAAGAGGTTCGAGGGCCGCTCGCAGTTTTCGACGTGGCTCACGCGCATCGTGATCAACGCGGCGTTGATGCGGCGTCGCAGCGCGAAGGCGCGTCCGGCGGTTTCGCTGGATGAGTCGCCGCGCGAGGACGAGCTGCCGGCGGCGGAGCGCTTTGCGGATGACGGGCCAAATCCCGAGCAGGTATTCGCAAGCACGGAGATTCGCGAGATGATCAGCGAGAATCTGGACGAGCTCTCGCCGCTGCTGCGGACGGCGTTTGTGCTGCGCGAAGTGCAGGGCTATTCGACGGGCGAAGCCGCGAAGAAGCTGGGCGTGACGGAAAATACGCTGAAGGCGCGGTTGTGGCGCGCAAGGCATCAGCTTGCCGAGCGGCTCGGACGGCGTCTGCGGCGGATGAAAGACGACATGGCAGGCGGGATGGGGGATGCGGAGTGCAGCTACTGCTGAGAG
>JBGQCW010000338.1:0-2978 GCA_041495565.1 Candidatus Acidiferrum sp. | reverse complement strand
TCGCGCGCGGTGAACGCTTCCTGCACCAGCGCCGTGGAATCAATGCCAAAGTAAAGTCGGTTCGCTTCCACGGCCGCTCTCAACTCCGCCGCCGAATTGAACCGTTCAATCCCCGCACCGCTCCCGCCGATATTCGGCTTGATGACAACGGGGTATCCAATGGCCTCGGCTGCCGCAAGCGCCTGCGAAGGATGATTGATCACCCGCGCTTTCGGATATGGCAATCCCAGTTTTTCCAGATTCGTGAGCTGCAGCGCTTTCGAAATCTCGTGGCTAAAGCAACGATAACCGTTCACGACGCGCACACCTCGCCCTTCGAGATGCGCAAGGTAGTTGAGCGTATAGAAAATCCCGTGGCCCAGCCCCCTCTGCCATGCCGAAGGGCTCATGCGATTGAAAAGCAGCGAATACTCGTGTTCCGGCGAAGCCACATCGTAGTTGTGGTGCCGCGCATCAATCTTCAGCCACGGTACGCCGCGTTCATCGAGTTGCTGAAACAGCGGCCGGAACCAGTCCGGATGCTCGTAATAAATGGCGATGGGTTTTTCCAGCCCGTTGCCATTTCCATGGTTATCCTTGTTCATGAATCCTCGCATTTAGCGTTTCTCTTGGTAGCGCGCCTTCAGAGCAAGGGCCGTGCTGCGGATATGGAACGGCCCTCTCGCAGGATGAATAAGAACCTCAAGAAGTTACATTTTATTCCATTCCCAGCAGATCGGGACGATTACGGCGGGTCTTGTCGATCGCGGCGGCGCGCCGCCACTTCGCGACTTCCGCGTGGTTTCCCCCGATGAGAACTTCCGGAACCGCCCAGCCGCGATACTCTGCCGGCCGAGTGTAGTGCGGAAAATCAAGAATCTGGCGACTTGTGACTCGTGATTGGTGACTAGTGCCGGTCCCAAGATCATCACTCAGGCTGAACGATTCATTCTGCGAGGACGCTTCGTTGCCTAGCGCGCCTGGAATGAGACGCGTCACGGCATCAATCACCAGCATGGCGGGAAGCTCGCCGCCGCTCAAGACGAAGTTGCCGATCGAGACTTCTTCCGTCGCCAGATGCTCCGCCACGCGCTCGTCCACGCCTTCATATCGCCCGCAAATAAAAATGATGCGCTCGAGCTGCGCGTAGCGCCGCGCAGTCTCCTGATCGAACAATTCCCCCGCCGCCGACATCAGCACGATCGCCGTCTTTGGGTCGCGCGCCGTTTGCCGCGCCGCGTCCCCAACGCCGTGGCCGAGAAGCGACTCCACCGCTTCGAAAAGCGGCTCCGGCTTCAGCACCATGCCCTCGCCACCGCCGAACGGCCGGTCATCCACGGTGCGGTGACGATCCTTGGTGAACACCCGCAGATCCTGCACGTTCACCTCGACGAGCCCTGTTTCTCGCGCCCGCCGAAGTATTCCGTGATCGAGTGGCCCGGCAAAGAACTCCGGAAAAATGGTAATAAGGTCAAATCGCATCTGCCGCCAGTGTAGCAAACGGAAGCCAAGCTTCGAGCGTCTTCGGCTACACGCAAATCGCCGCTTCCACCGCAGCAAATTACACGCGAGCTTCGGCAACACTTCGCTCCAGGCCATTTCCAGCAACGTGAAGAACGTCGTCTACGCCAGTTTGCGCGGCATCACGCCGGGCCGGTCAGGCCTCGGACTGATTCAGATCGCGAAGACCCTCAGGCAGAATTACATCTATTCGCTGCGCGGCCGTGTCGATCTTCGTGCAGATGTCCACCGCCAACGGAATCAAAATTTCTCCGTGCGCTGTTTCCACTTCCAGAAGCGGTGTCCCGGAGATTTCTTCGCCAGGAAACTGCACATCGCGCACCGTCCCGACCAGAGACGGAACTTGGCTGAGTGAACACGGCGGCGAAGAAACAATCGGTGGCGCGACGGGATTCTCGAACACGGAACATCCGATAAGATCCGATACGAAATACTGTCCCGCAGGAAGCGTGACGCGCTGTTCGAATGGCAACAGCACGTCCAGCCCGCGAAATGCTTCCGCTTCTGAAATGGAATTGACGCCTTCGAAATGAAAAACCGCCTGCCCGCGATGGTTCTGGCTCAGCCAGCAGGATTTCACTGCGATGCGGCGCGGCTCACTCTTGCCGCCGGCCTCGCCGACAAAAACTTCCGCCAGTTTTGTGAGGCGTTCTGGAAAATCGGTGAGCAATTCCGCGGCAACTTCGCCCTTGTTGCCGCGCGCTCGAAGAACGCGCGCCACCAGGATCCAGCGTGGAGTTTCAAGGCTCAATGGTAAGTAGGACCGCTGCGCGGTCAACTGGGAGTATCACCGTAATACAGTCAATCTTCGAGAATTTCCAGCGTGAGGCGCTTGTGAACCTTCATCCCCGCCGCACCCAGGAGCGTTCGCATCGCCTTGGCCGTCCGTCCCTGCCGCCCGATAACCTTTCCCAAATCCTCCGGATGCACTCGTAGCTCCAGCACGGTAACCTGCGACCCCTCGACAGACTTCACCTGCACGTCCTCGGGATGATCCACGAGGGCCCTGGCAATAGCTTCGACAAGCTCCTTCATAGGGCACCTGGGAATGGCGCCCCGACCGGGTCGGGGCGCGCAAATTTCAGGGAGGCGCTGCGATTACGCGATCTTCTGCAGACGGAGGAAGCTGCGCACGGTGTCGCTTGGCTGTGCGCCAAGTCCCAGCCAATACTTGATGCGTTCTGCGTCGAGCTTGATCTCCGCCGGCTTCTTCAGCGGATCGTACGTCCCCACCGCTTCCTTCACTCGGCCGTCCCGCGGCCGGGTCCTCTCGATGACCACCACGCGGTAAAAGGGCTTCTTCTTCTTGCCAATCCTTGCCAGACGAATCGTTAACACTAAGTCAGTCCTCCTGAACCCATCCATTCTAGCCTGCCAAGCCACCCCGCGCCAACCAAACTCTCCGCGCGGTCTTGGATCCTTGCTAGGATATCGGTCTCACCCGGGAGCTTTCGCTGACCGTTGCTCCCGGCCATTTT
>JBGQCW010000337.1:0-2980 GCA_041495565.1 Candidatus Acidiferrum sp. | reverse complement strand
CGAACTTTGCGGTCCACCGATTCGCGAAGACTCATTCCGCTCCTTGCGCTGATGATGCCCAGATCGCGAGTGGCGACCTGGCCGTTTTGCACGATGATCTGGTACCAGTGATTGTCCACGGGATTCCCGAAGCTGACGTAGCCGCCTTCGAGGACCGTGTGCGGAGCGTTGATGTGGTTGCGGAAGCTGTAGCGGACCCCGGCCGCGCCGTCGGGATCGTAGTAGTGGGGCGTGAGGAAGTCCGAAACCTGGACGCCATTGACAGTATAGGAGTATTGATCGCTCTCGGGGGGATCGCAGACCTCCACGAGATAAACCACGCGGTGGAACTGCGAAATCGGGGCGGGCGCCTGCGGAGGCGGTGCGCCGGCGATGGTGCGGTTGCCGAAGGGGTCGGCAAGCATTTCGAGTGTTTCGTGGCTGACGGTAAGAGGCCAGGTATTGTCCACCTGAACGAGAGAGAAGGGCTGGCCGTGGTCATCGGTGTGATAGCCGGCCGCACCCGGTTCTTGAATGTCGTCGCGGAGGATGACGGGCCAGTAATCGATGGGAACGGACTCCAGCGAATCGAAAGCGTTCACGGTGGCGTGAACGCCCCAGAGGGGGCCGAAGTCGCGAGTAGCCTGCTTTTGGAGTGCCGCGGCAACCGGAGTTACCTCGGCAAGAGTGACAGACGGAGTATCAGAAACCAGGGCAACATGTGCGGTCAGAATGCTCATCTTTAGTCTCCTTTGGAGAAAATGGGGCCCGGAAGAAGCCGGAAGAACGGCGCGAGTTCCTGCTGGGGACTCACGGAACGTTGCATCAGGGGTTGAACCCGGAGAGGGTAGGCGTGTCCCCTACGAACCGTGCGGCGGTCAGTATAGAGGATGGATACCTACTTCTCAAGTAGATTGTGCGAAGAGCGGGAGAATCGTTTCAGGGAACAGCGTGAAGTTTTCGTGCGTTGGAAGAAAGAAGAGGGAATTCGGAGGAGACGAGTCGGGGAAGCTCCTCATTTAAGGGTGTGTAGTCAAGGGGTATGGATGCGGGCGGCGAGCTCTGGGGCCAGGGCTTGAAAGTGTTTCACGTTCCAAGTGTAGATGGATTGGGCGCGGACTTTCGCGGCGCAAGCGAGCAGCAGTGCGTCGTAGACCCGGCCGCTAGCAAAACCGCGCTCGGCACTCTTTTGAATGGCGGTGAAGTATTCCTCTCCATCGAGTGAGACCAGCGTCAGCCGGTCCCGAACCTCCTCGACAAAAAGCAAAGCCTGCTCAGGCGGAATGGCGGGCTTCACGGGCAGGGCGGTCATTACGGCATAGACTTCGGCCAAAGAGTGAATGCCACAAGCTGAATGTTTCTTGTTCGCCGCGCCCAAGCGCGTGACGCTGGACGGGTGATGGACGTGGCCGCCCCAAAAGGCAGCGATCAAAACGGAGGTGTCGAAAAACTCCTTCATCCCCGAGACTCGCGCAGGCGTTTGTCGCGTTCGCGATCGAGCAGATCGGGAATGGAGGCATCCGAAGATTCCCCCTGGTAAACCCAAACCCCGCATTCCTTTTTGAGGGTGGCTTTCGGGCGGACGGGGCGCAAGGTGATGCGCTCGCCTTCGCTTTCGAGTTGAAAGGTGTCACCGGGGGCGAGCTGCAACTGATCGCGCAATGGTTTTGGCAGGACGACGCGGCCGGCTTTGTCGAGGGTGATCTTGGCGGTCATAATGGCATTATAGAATGGGTGGACCCAATTGTAAATGGTATTTTTAGAATAGGCTCAGGGCAAGCGGGACAAGAGAGTGGGTGTGCGACGAAGGCGAAGAGAGATCCTTCGACTCGCTGCGCTGGCTCAGGATGACGACCCTTCGTCGGGCCGTCAGTTGATGATGCGGTGGAGGACGGCGGCGATTTGGCGCATCTCGTCGGCAAGGATGGCGAATTCTTCGGGGAGGATGGACTGCATGCCGTCGGAGAGGGCCTTGTCCGGCTCGTGGTGGACTTCGATGAGCAAGCCATCGGCGCCGACGGCCACGGCGGCGCGGGAAAGCGGGAGGACTTTGTGGCGCTTGCCGGTGCCGTGGGACGGATCGACGAAGATCGGGAGATGGCTGCGCTTCTTGACCGCGGGCACGACGGCGAGGTCGAGGGTGTTGCGCGAAAAATCGGAAAAAGTGCGTACGCCACGCTCGCAGAGCATGACGTTGTAGTTGCCTTCGGAGAGGATGTACTCGGCGGCCATGAGGAACTCGTCGAGTGTGGCGGACATGCCGCGTTTTAGGAGGACGGGCTTTTTGGCGCGGCCGGCGCGCTTGAGGAGGGAGAAATTCTGCATGTTGCGGGCGCCGATCTGGATGACGTCGGCGTATTCCTCGACGAGGTCGAGGCTTTCGCTGTCGATGGCTTCGGTGATGATGCCGAAGCCATGCTTTTCGCGGACCTTCGAGAGGATTTTGAGGCCGTCTTCGCCGAGCCCCTGAAAGCTGTACGGGGAAGTGCGCGGCTTGTAGGCGCCACCGCGGAAGAGCCGCGCGCCGGATTTCTTGACGCGCTCGGCGATGGCCAGGCATTGCTCCTCGGTCTCGACGGCGCAGGGGCCGGCGACGAGGGCGATGTGCTGGCCGCCGACGATGACGTCGCCGGAGGGAGTGGGGATTCGCAGGATCGTGTCTTCTTGCTTGGCGTCGCGGCTGACGAGCTTATAAGGCTTGCTGACGGGGATGCACTCGACGACCCCGGGAAGAGATTCGAGGACGCCGAGGTCGATGGCACCCTTGTTGCCGGTAATGCCGATGGCGGTGCGGAGGGAGCCCGGCATGGGGTGGGCCTTCAGGCCGAGGCTTTCGATGCGCTTGCAAACGGCGCGGACCTGCTCCTCGGTGGCGTGCGACTGCATGACAACCAGCATGAATGGCTCCCCCAGCGGGTGAGTGAACTTTGAGTTTACGGCAAGCTGCGGCTCGGCCGCAAATGGGTGCATGCCCGGGGGGATTTGGCGCGTGTGATAGAAT
>JBGQCW010000336.1:0-2983 GCA_041495565.1 Candidatus Acidiferrum sp. | reverse complement strand
GCGGCCCATCGCCGAGGTGACGCCGCCGAAATCCAGCGTCGAAGCGGTATGGACGGTTCCGGGATTCGGGTCGGGCAAAGGCTCCGGCGGGAAGAATGCGCCGATTCACTTTGGCGATATGCCGCCCGTGGCGGAGAAGTCCGCGAGTGAGCGGAAACCCGCGGCAAAAATCGCCGTGAAGGCCGCAGCGAAGAAAACGGTGAAGGCCGCGCCGGCAAGAGCTTCGAGAAAGGCGCGGAGATAACCATGGCGGGCGCCAAACAAAACGGGAATGGCGGAGCGCAGGTCACGTTTCTCGAAGCCATCAAGCAGGCCATGTTCGAAGAGATGGAACGCGACCCGGCGGTGGTGCTCCTCGGCGAAGATGTGGGCGTGTATGGCGGGGCGTTTAAGACCAGCGAAGGGCTGCTGGCGCGATTTGGCTGGGAGCGCGTGATCGACACGCCGATCAGCGAGAGCGCCATCATCGGCGCGGCATGTGGGATGAGCTACCTGGGGCTGCGGCCCATCGTGGAGATGCAGTTTATCGACTTCATCGTTTGCGCGTTCAATCAGATTACAAATTTTGTGGCCAAGGGACATTACCTCTGGAATGCACCCGCGCCGATGGTGGTGCGCGGGCCGTCCGGCGGCGGCGTGCATGGCGGGCCGTTCCATTCGGCGAACCCCGAGATGTACTTCGTGCACACGCCGGGGCTGAAGGTGATTTATCCCTCGACGCCGTATGATGCCAAGGGTCTGTTGAAAGCCGCGGTTCGCGACAACAACCCGGTGCTCTTCTTCGAACACAAATTCCTCTATCGCCGCATCAAGGGAGAGGTTCCCGCGGAAGACTACACCGTGCCGATCGGCAAGGCCATTGTGCGCCGCGAGGGGAAACACCTGACGATCCTTTCTTACGCCGCGATGATGCACACGTCTCTCGAAGCGGCCGACGCGCTGGCGAAAGAAGGCATCGAAGCGGAAGTGATCGACCTGCGCACGCTGCTGCCGCTGGATGAAGAAACGATCCTGCAGTCGGTAAAGAAGACGAACAAATGTCTCGTGGTGCACGAAGACACCAAGACGGGCGGAATCGCGGGTGAGATTGCGGCGATTCTCTGCGAAAAAGCGTTTGGCGATCTGGACGGACCGCTGATGCGCGTGACGTCGCTGGACACCCCCGTGCCGTATGCGCCGACGCTGGAAGATCATTTTTTGCCGAACGCGAAAAAGATTTTTTCTGCCGCCAAGGAACTGGCGCGATATTAGGTTCTTGACGAGAAGAGGAGAGCGATCATGGCCGTAGACATCGTAATGCCCCAGATGGGGGAGAGCATTTTTGAAGGCACCATCACCAAATGGCTGAAGAAGCCCGGCGACAAGGTCGAGCGCGACGAGCCGCTGTTCGAGATTTCCACCGACAAGGTGGACGCGGAAATCCCGTCGCCTTCGGCGGGCGTGCTGAAAGAGATCAAGGTCGGCGAAGGGCAGACCGTGCCGATTCAGACGGTCGTCGGCGTCATTGATGCCGCGGGTTCGGCGGCCGCGGCGCCGGCCCCGGCTCCTTCTGCTGCTGCGTCTGTGAAAGCTGCGGCTCCGACCGCTCCTCCGGCTGCAGCGCCAAAGGCCGCGCCGGCTCCTGTTGCGGCAGCTCCGGCGCCAGCGGCCGCTCCGCCAGCAGCGCATGATGGAGGACGAATTCATAGTTCGCCGCTGGTCCGCCGCATGGCCGCGGAACATGGCATCGACCTTTCGACCCTGACCGGCACCGGAGCGGGCGGGCGGATCAGCAAGCAGGACATCGAGGCAGTGATCGCGGGAGGCGGCGTGCATGCTGCGGCGGCGCCTGCTTCCTCCAGTTCAGCCGCGCCCTCACGGCAGGCGCCTCCTCCATCCGCAGTTCCCGCGCCACCGGGCGTTTCCGGGCAACAGGCGCACGTGGCGCTGGAGACCGCCGTGCCGCGCGAGAAAATGTATTTCGGCCAGTACGAAGTGCAGCCCATGAGCGCGATGCGGCAGCGTATCGCCGAGCACATGGTGGCGTCCAAGCGTGTTTCGGCGCACGTGTACTCGGTCGATGAAATCGACATGACCAAAGTGGCCGCCCTCCGTGCCAAGGCCAAGGACGAATTCGAGAAGCGCTACGGGACCAAGCTGACCTTCATGCCGTTTTTCGTGAAGGCCGCCGTGGCTGGTCTTCGAGCCTACCCCACGTTGAACGCCTCGCTGGACGGAACAAACGTCATCCTGCACAAGGAGATCAACATCGGCATCGCCGTGGCGCTCGATTGGGGACTGCTCGTGCCGGTGGTGAAGAACGCGGACGAAAAAAACCTCCTCGGCATACAGCGAGCGATGAACGATCTCGCGGAGCGCGCGCGTTCGAAAAAACTGAAGCCGGAAGAGGTGCAGGAAGGAACGTTCTCTATTACCAATCCTGGAGTTTTCGGCGGGTTGTTCGGCCTGCCGGTGATCAGCCAGCCGAACGTCGGCATCCTTGGCCTCGGCGCCATCGAAAAGCGCCCCGTGGTGATCAATGATTCGATCGCCATCCGCTCGATGTGCTACGTGACGCTCAGCTACGACCATCGCGTGGTGGACGGCGCGATCGCGCACCAGTTCCTGCACAAGGTGAAGGAGACGCTGGAAAACTGGTCGGAACCGGTGCTGTAAAACCGGTGACTGGTTCTTGGTGGCTGGAACGAAGCGACTCGCGACTCGCGACTCGCAATTCGTGACTTTTGGGGCGCCCCCTTTTTTGGCTGAAGTTATAACGCCAGCTTCAAAATCGCCGGCTTCTGCCCGTTCCCATTCCAAGAGTTGCTGGGCCGGACGGAACTGGTTCGACCACGTTCTTTCTTTCACTAGAAGTTATCTCATAAACACATTCAAGGGATTGAACGATTGAAACTTATGGCCAATGGCGTAAATCGAGAGCATGGACATCACCGACGCCCAATGGGCGTTGCTCGAACCGCTGTTTCGTCCCAAACGTCGGGAG
>JBGQCW010000335.1:0-2984 GCA_041495565.1 Candidatus Acidiferrum sp. | reverse complement strand
TTCTGCCCCTGCATCCACCCTTTGCACCGCGAACGGCCAACCTCTTGCTTTTCAACATTCCACCTTCAAACCTGTCAACGATTTTTTGAACTATCTCTTTTCTTTTCATACTCTTCCACACTCTTTTGTATTCAGCAAAAAATTAACTCCTTTATTATCAAGCGATTCCGAACTCTTTGGCCAAAACACCCGGGGTGGGGGTATCCTCCTTCAGCCATCGTCTCGTTTATCCGTTTTCCCCGGGTTGCCGCCCTCCGGCCCGGATGCTACGATTTAGTGTTCCATGACCCCTGCTGACACCCAACTGAGCACTGCCTGCAAGCCACGTGTGGGCATCCCCTGGCGCACCAGCCAGGAAGAGCGCGAAGGCACGCGAGAAAAGTTGGACTATTACTTTGCAGCCGTGAGCAAGGCTGGCGGTGAGCCCGTCGGAATCTCTTTGAGCCTTCCAGACTCGCAACTTAAAAATCTTGTTACCGGCTTGGATGCCTTTGTCCTCCCCGGCAGCCCCGCCGATGTGGACCCCAGCCGCTATGGCGCATCGAGGCATCCCAAGACAAAGACTCTCGATCCGAATCGAGACGCGACCGACGAGGCAATTCTCGCTCATGCGTTTAGCTCATCGAAGCCGGTGCTGGCCGTCTGTTATGGCTGCCAGATCCTCAATGTGCACCTAAAGGGCACGCTCATTCAGGACATCCCCGAATCGCTCCCCAACCGCCCGAACCCCGTTCCGCACGGGACCACCGATCTCGCCGTAGGCGCGAAGGGCGGCGACCAAAACCATGACGCTTCACTGACCGCTGGAAGCATTCTCGCAAAGCTCGCTGACTCGTCCGCCGCACATATCAATAGCAGCCATCATCAGGCGATCGACCGGCCTGGTGAGAAACTCCGCGTCACAGCCGAAGCTCCCGACGGCATCATCGAAGCCGTCGAATGGACCGGCGACTCAAACTGGATCGTAGGCGTCCAATGGCACCCGGAGCGCATGGCGGATGATCCGCTCGCGCAGCATCTGTTTCAGGATTTTGTTTCTGCCGCGAAACGCGCGCGCGGCGCCGTCGCTCACAAGACGTAAGTTTTTTGGTTTTCCAAATTTCGATTTTCGAGTTTCATTCTTCTTGGAGGAATCATGATCTCGCTCGCAGGCAAGGCGGCACTCATCACCGGCGGTTCACGCGGCATTGGCGCTGCGGCCGTCAAGCTCTTCGCACAGGCCGGCGCCGACGTGGTCTTCAACTATTTCAAAGCCAAGGATGCCGCGCTCCTGGTTCAGCAGGAAGCCGGCAAGCATGGCACCCGCGTGGAAGCATTCAAAGCCGACGTGGGCAAGCATGCCGACAACCAGAAGCTCGTCAACCATTGCATCGCCCGGCTTGGCCGCTTGGACATCCTCGTCGCCAACGCTGGCGTCTGGAACCAGGAAGATGCTCCCATCGAGAAGATGACCGAAAAGCAGTGGGACGACATGATGCGCATCAACCTCAAGAGCGTCTACTCGATCATTCACTTTGCCGTCCCGCACATGATCAAGCAGAAGTCCGGCAAGATCATTCCCATCAGCTCCACGGCGGGGCAGCGCGGCGAATCCTTCCACACGCACTACGGCGCGTCGAAAGGCGGCATCATCAGCCTCACCAAGGGCCTCGCCACCGAGCTCGCCCGTCACAATATTCTCGTCAATTGCGTTGCGCCCGGCTGGGTTGCCACGGACATGTCCAATCCCGTACTGGAGACGAAAGCCGGCCAGAAAATGGCCGCCATGGTGATTCCGCTCGGCCGCGCCGCCACCGCGGAAGAAATTGCCGGGCCGATCCTCTTTGCTGCTTCGGACCTGGCCAACTTCATGACCGGCGAGATCATCAATGTAAATGGAGGTGCGGTCTTGTGCGGCTAAAGTTTGTCCAGCTAGCGTCAATCATTTTCATCGCTGCTGCTCTTTTTGCTCCGTGCGCCTCAGCGCAGCGCGCCGACACCATGATGCCGGAGCAGAGCATCGCCAAGGGCAAACAGATTCTCAGCGACTTGATCAATGGTCTCGGCGGCCCGGGTTACACGCAAGTCCGCGAAAGCCAGTGCGAGGGCCGTCGCGCGCTATTCGGTCACAATGGCGCGGTTACCGGCTATATCGACTTTGTCGATGACCGCCGCTACCCCGACAAGGCCCGCGTGGAATACATCGGCAAGGGCCGCAATACGATTCTTCAGTCCTTAATCGGCATCGACGGTCTCGACTTCGCGCACGGCGGCATCGTCATTACGCTCTACAACGGCGATCAGGGCTGGACCTATGACCGCAGCGGCGTCAATGAAATCCCCGCTTCCGCGATCGGTGATTTCCAGGAACAGGTCAAAAGAAGCATCGACAATCTTCTCCGGCTGCGCCTCAAAGAAGAAGGGATGTCCATCCACTTCGGCGGCAGCGACACCGTGGACCTCAAGCAGGTGGATTGGGTCGAGCTGGTGGATCGCGAGCAGCGCACTTTCCGTCTGGCGGTCGACCATTCCACGCACCTCCTGGTCCGGGGCGTGATCATCACCAAGGACGAAGAAACGCAACAGATCGACGAAGACGTGGTCATCTATACGAATTATCAGTTGAAGGACAGCGTCTGGGTGCCGCTGCAGGTCTCCCGTGAACACAACGGCCTCCGTACTTCTCAGTTCTTTTACAATACCTGCAAGTTTAATCCCGGTTTCCCGGACGCTCTTTTCACCAAGGAGTCACTGAAAAAGGGCGCTTCCGAAGAACTCATAAAGAAAAGCAGAAACGAAAAAAACTGACGCACGCCGCTACCTTCGCCGCGCGGCTGAACTGAAGTCGGGCTACATTCGGAAGAGCCCATCGTTTTTTTGGCAAATGCAGGAAAGAGTTACTACAAAGTTTACTAGCTTGGAAATACAAAGAGCGCAGAGGGATTGTTTCAAATTGTTACATTTCTTCCCATCCTTTACCGCCTATAATAGGATGTAACGCTTTA
>JBGQCW010000334.1:0-2984 GCA_041495565.1 Candidatus Acidiferrum sp. | reverse complement strand
TCGAAGCGAATCTGCCCCTCCAGGCCGGTAATGTCCTGCGCGGTGTGATAGGTGACGCCGGAGATCGCATAGCTGTAGGAAACGAGATGGCGTGGGCGCAGGTCATCGAGCGGACGGGCGCTTTTGCCGAAGAAGCCCTTGCGCGCTTCCTTCGATTCCGGCGGGTGCTCGATCAGTTCGACGACCTGGCCTTCCGCAATTCGGCCAATCTGATTCAGATGGAGGCGGCGCTTGCGTTCGGCTTCAAAGGGATCCACCGCGGGACGGAAGAAGGCGTAAGCGATCATCGCCAGCGCGGCAATTGCCGCACCACCCATGGCCAAGACAAGTTTCCAGTCAGCGAACAAGGCTTTCAACGAGCGGGCTCCGTACCGTCAGATGGGGGGGATTCAGACCAGCGCGTGGAAAGACACGCGCTTGCGTTGCGGTGGAAGAAGCACTTCGCTCCACCGGCGCCCCACTGATGCGTATTCTACCGAAACCCCGCGGGTTGCGTGAGCCTACGCTTGCGGGGCGTGCACCGGATTGCGCAACACGCCAACACCGGCCACGCTGACCTCCACGATGTCCCCAGCCACGAGGGGGCCGACTCCCGCGGGCGTACCGGTGGCGATGACGTCCCCGGGATGGAGCGTCATCATGCGGGAAATCCAGCGAACCAGGAACGCCGGCGGATAGAGCATCAAGGATGTGCTGCCGGACTGACGGCGCGCGCCATTGACATGCGTCTCAACGAGGACATTGGACGGGTCGAGATCGGTTTCGATGTGCGGGCCGATGGGACAAAAGGTATCGAAGCCCTTGGCGCGCGTGAACTGGACGTCGATTTTCTGGAGGTCACGCGCGGTGACATCGTTGAGGCAGGTGTAACCCAGGACATGGGCGAGTGCGTCGTCGGTATCGCGAAGATGAGAACAACTGCGGCCGATGACGATAGCAAATTCGCCTTCGTGCTCCACGCGCTGGGAATACGAAGTCAGGATGATCGGTTCCTGCGGGCCGATGATCGACGATGGAGGCTTGAGGAAGATCAGCGGCTCTTTGGGCAATTCGTTGCCGAGTTCCGCCGCATGGGCGGCGTAATTCCTGCCGACGCAAACAATTTTTGAAGGCTCAACCGGCGCGAGAAAGCGCACATCAGAGAGGCGTGAAGAATGCGAGCCACGCGACCACTGGCCCCAGGGCACGCCGGAGATTTCAAGAACGTGGTCGCCTTCGATCAATCCGTAGAGCGGCGAAGCGGTTGTTGGAGAAGAAGCGTCGCGTATCGCAAATCGGCAAAATTTCATCTGGGGTCAGCTCGCGTGATTATGGGGATGAGAAACTTGCGCCTCGCGGGCTCTCCAGATGGAGACGGTGATCCATGAAAGGGTCGCGAGGATCATGTAGACGACGGCGCCAATCATGAAAACCTGAAACGTGCTGTGCCAATCACTGAGTTTCCGGAAGAAATAACAGAGAACGCGATAGTACGAGCTGAAGATAAGCCACGCGACTAGCCCCGAGGCCAGCAAATGTCCGGGCATGTTCAGGAATCGCAGGATAGGAATCAGAGCGAAGAGACAGAGAAGCACGGCGGCGGCGATATTGCGCTCCAACGCCAGGCGGCTGAGCAACGGTACGTGATTGGCGAGAAACAGCCAGGCGGTGAAAACCAGCGCGAGGCAAACGGCGGTGTAAACGCCGATTCGAATCGCCGCGTTGCGAAAGACGTGAAACCAACGATAACCGGGTAGGTGTGCGCGTACCAACATCCGATGCTGGGCTCCCAAGATTCTAACAATGGTCCAACCCGGAACTACGATGATGGTGGCGTGACGTCGATGACCACGGGCGCGCTTGGTGCGCTTTCGTTTCCCGCGTGGTCGACGGCAGTCACGGTGTACCAGTAGCGATGACCGGGCTGTACAGACGTATCACGAACGGCAGGCGTGGGCAACAGATCAGGATTTAGAAGCGGACCCCTTGCGCTCTCCTGCTCACTTCTATAGACGCGGTAACCGGCCAAATCGGTTTCAAGACTGATGGACCAGGAGAGATCGCCAACAAAAGCCCTCGGAGTCGCGCCGGGCAGCAAGGCAGCAACAAGTCCCTGCGGAGCGGCAGGTGGAAAGGTGTCGTGGGGAGTGACTGTCAACGGCTGAGAGTCGGAAGACTCCAGCGAGTTGTTTTCGACCTGGATGACGCTGCGGACGATGTAGACGTACGTCCGGTCAAACGTAAAGGAAGTTTCAATGTAACTGTTGGTCTCGGAAGAAGCGATCGGCGAAAAATGCGTTTCTACTTTGCCTTGCGAAAGAACTTGCGCGGACGAAGAGGCGGCAGAGGAATTGATCTCCGAACGATAGATCCGGTAACCCGTCACCGCAGGGAGCGGGTCACCCGCGGAGGTGCGCGCCGGGACTGGCCAGCTTAATTCGATGGCAGACTCGGTGACGCGGGCCTCGACGGAAGCGATACGCTCGGGGACGGGAAAGACACGCAGTGACACGACGTTCGAATCGGCGGAAGCACGCTTCTGGGAGGCGCGTGTTCGAACGACATAAGCGATTGTGCCGCCGGGATGCGCTTTGGTCTCCTCGGGCGTGATCGGATCGGTGAAGCGCATGTGGCCATCGGAGCGATAATTGTCCACGAGCGCGCCGGGAATTGTGTAGACGACGCGAAAGGACTTGGAATCGGGCGAGCCATTCGGCTTCAGCGCTCCACGAAGGATTTCGACCGCGGGTGTCGCAGAGAGCTTGTCGCCGGAGATAGAAGTCGAGGGCAACGTGAAGGACAGTTGCACGCCCTCGCCGTCCTGGTGAGCCGTCAGATCCGCGATTGCCGAAGGAACCGGCGGAGAAGGCGGCGTGGGATCTCCGGGCGCGCCACAAGCAATCAAGAAAACAGAAATTAGAAAATGGAAAACAGGAAACAATGGCGCGGGGCGTTTTGCAATGCGAAGTCTCGTCCCTTTTCTATTTTCCATTTTCCAGTTTAAG
>JBGQCW010000333.1:0-3011 GCA_041495565.1 Candidatus Acidiferrum sp. | reverse complement strand
GTTGGACGCGGCTTCGGCGCGGAGGCTACAATGGGGTCGGAGCGGTTCTTCGAAGCAGGTGAGGTAGCGAAAGCTGTTTGAACCAATGACGAATCTCTGAGGCGCTGCGGATAGACAGCCCGTGTGCACGGCCTGTCCCGCTGGCGGGTCTCTTCCGGCAGGAAGGAGGAAGACGCGCGAGCGGGGCAGGAAAGCCTAACGGTTGGCTCGTGGCGCCCTACTATTTCAGAGGTTCACGGCCTAGCTACCCACGGCCAAGCAGTCCGCTCCATTTTGTATTTCGCGATGCGAAAGAGTCCATGCGCGTACTTTTCGTAGGAGATATCGTCGGCTCACCCGGACGGCAGATCGTTCGCGATCGCCTGGCGGACATCGTGGCGCAGCGGCAGATCGACCTGGTGATCGCCAACGGCGAGAATTCGGCGTCGGGATTCGGAATCACGCCGCGCCTGGCGGAAGAGCTTCTGAAAATGGGAATCGACGTGCTCACCGGCGGAAATCATAGCTGGGACCGCAAAGAGATTCTGGAATATATGCCGCACGAGCCGCGGCTGCTGCGTCCGGCAAATTTTCCGGATGGCAATCCGGGTAGCGGGCTCTACATAGGTACGGCAAAGAATGGCGTGAAATATGCCGTGCTGAATCTGCAGGGCCGCGTTTTTCTGACGCCGATCGACGATCCCTTTCGCAAAGCCGACAGCGAGCTCGCGAAAATCCCGCCTGACGTCGCCTTTGTGTTCGTGGACATGCACGCGGAAACCACGAGTGAAAAACTTGCGATGGGTTGGTATCTCGATGGACGCGTAACCGCGGTTGTCGGCACGCACACGCATGTTGCCACGGCAGACGAACACGTTTTTCCAGAGGGCACGGCCTACATCACGGACGTGGGGATGACGGGGCCGCATGGCGGAGTAATCGGTATGGACCGCAACGGCATCATCGCGAAGTTTCTGAACGGCCTGCCTGCGCGTTTCGAGGTCGCTTCCGGTGATGTGCAGATGAATTGCGTCCTCATTGAAACCGACGACGATGGTCCGCGCAATGCCGCCGGGCGCCTCCGCGCCAGATCGATCGAACGCCTCCGCCTCCGTATTGACTAGATTGCGCGAGAGCTGGCTGCAACGCGGGGCAACCTGCGCCCGTCCGTAGTAATCTGAGGATTCATGCGAAAGAGGGTGGGTCCCATAGTGAAAATTGTTGCGGTGATGTGTCTGCTGGCGTGCGTCGCCGGGAGCGTGCTGGCTCAGGAGGAAGGCGAGCTCACGGCCAAGCGGCGGATTTTCCCGGGCATCGGCCCGGGATTACGCACGGTGAAGCGCGGCGGGGATGGGCGTTTGTACGTTCTGGCTTCGCCTTCGCCGGGTTTGGTAGTTTTTGATGCAGCGGGCAAGCAAGTCCTAAGCATCGGCGAACTTGCACAAAGTGCTTCGGCGCCCAAAGGGGATCGGACCCTGATTACCTTCGGTGAAGATTGCGACGCGGATGCCGACGGCAAGATCTACGTAGCGGATCGCGGCGCGAATCTCATCCAGGTTTTCTCCCCCGAAGGCACACTCCTACGCTCCATTGCAGTGAAAAACCCGATTTCCGTTGCGGCTCTTCCGGAAGGCGAGGTGGCCGTCGGTACGCTGCGGGAGCCGCACTTGGTGATCGTTTTCGACAAGAATGGAAGGGATGTGAGGGAGTTCGGCGATCCGGAGCCGATTGCGGAGCGCGTGGATTTAAACCGGTACCTGAACATCGGGCAACTCGCTACCGATGCTCAGGGCCATCTTTACTATGCGTTTGCCTATCTGCCGGAGCCGACCGTGAGGCAATATGACCGGCTTGGCTACGCGGGGCAAGACATACAATACACGGCACTTGATGCTTGGCCTGCGGCGCAGGCCGCCCGCAAAGAGATCGAGCGGCAGGAACGCCGTGGCGATCAGCCATCGTTGAAGCGCATCCTCACGGCGGTGGGTGTCGATCGCGCGAACGGAGAAGTCTGGATTGCATTGCGCAATACGCTCCTGCACTTTGACAAGGAAGGAAACCGGCGCGCGAGCTACCAGCTCTACACCCCGGAAGGGGCCCGCCTGGAAGCAACCACCATCCTCGTCGAGAAGGACCGCCTCATCATCGGGAGCGATCCTCTCGGCATCTACGAGTTCGAACGTCCCGACAAAAAAACTCAGCAATAAGCGAACTTTTCCTCAGGCAAACTTGCGTGAAAATTGTGCAAGGATTGTTCCTCGCGTCAAAATTTATTTGAATATGCCGCGAAAATTGGCGATGCGGCGCCCAATTGCACGATGCTTGTGCTTGTGGAAAAACTGTGCATGGTGTGTGAACAGCGGTGAATCCCTTCGCACACTTTTCGCTTGCTCCCTACGTGCCGATGGGCGACAATCCCGCGCTGTCTCATAGCGGCGCTACGTGGGCCGGCAATTCCAGACGGGCCGCGCGCGGAGCGACAGGGGCAAAGCACAACGTTCCGGCGTGGGCAAGAATCCCGAAGCCTGAAGAAAGAAGCAAATGAATCTGCTTTCCACAGCTTTTTCACATCTGTGGAAATAGCATGGGGTTTTCTTTTTTCCTCCGATGACGACTGCAACCCAAGCTGGGCGTGAGCGCGAAGGGGTTAACTCCTGGGACAAACTTCTTGAGCGGGTGAAGTCCCGGGTCAGCATCAACACCTACACGACCTGGTTCCAGCCCACGCGATTGAACCGCGCCGAGGGTGACACTGTCTACGTACAGATTCCCAGCACGGTCTTCCGGCAGGTTCTGACGCGCACCTACGGCGATATCGTCAAAGCCGTCTTTCACGAGATCGGTACGCCGAACATAAAGGTGCAGTACGTCTGCACCGAGGAAGAGCCGGTCCATGCGGCTCCCGTCGTTTCCGGCGTGAAGCAGGCCAAGCTGGACTTCGAGAGCAGCGACCACCAGCTCAACATGCGGTATACGTTCGATTCATTTGTCGTTGGCAAGTCCAACGAATTCGCGCATGCCGCCGCGCGCGC
>JBGQCW010000332.1:0-3021 GCA_041495565.1 Candidatus Acidiferrum sp. | reverse complement strand
GGCGATGATTGCCGCGACGGATTCGGCTGCTACGGAGCGTTTGAAGGCGTCCTCGAGATACTGTGCAAACGTCTCCGCCGTGGCTCCGGTTTCCCCGCGGTAAGGATAGGCGAACGGAATGCGGTAGATATCGCTGGCAAAGGGCTCGAAGCCAGCTTTGTACGGATGCGTCTTGCTGGTCAGCGACATGGCGAGAAGCGTGCGGCCATGGAATGCATCTTCGAAGCAGATGACAGCGGGGCGCTTGGTATAAGCACGGGCGATTTTGATGGAGTTTTCGACGGCCTCGGCACCGGAATTGAGCAGGATGGTTTTCTTCGGAAAATTGCCGGGGGCCAACGCGTTCAGTTTTTCGGCTACAGCGACGTAGCTTTCATAGGGAGTGACCGCGAAGCAGAGGTGCAAATGCTTTTCGAGCTGCGCCTGGATCGCGGAGATCACGCGAGGAGAACGGTGCCCGACATTGAGGCAGCCGATACCGCCCGCGAAATCGAGATAGCGATTGCCGTCGACGTCCTCGATGGTGGCGCCGTCCGCGCGGGCGGCGAAAACCGGCGTGGCATTGGAAGGGCCGCGTGGAATCGCGGCTTCGCGGCGCGCCATCAATGCGCGTGACTTTGGCCCGGGAATTTCCGTTTTAATTTGAATTGCCGGCATTTTAGTACCACCCGATTGGCGTTTCGTCTAGATTGACGAACACCTGTTTGGTTTCGAGATATTCCTCAAGGCCCCAGGGACCCAACTCCCGGCCGAAGCCGGACTGCTTGTACCCGCCCCATGGCGCTTCAACGTAGGTCGGCTGCATGTGGTTGACCCACACGATGCCCGCGCGCAGCGATTTCACAACGCGAAACGCTTTGTAGATGTCGCGCGTCCAGACCGCCGCGGCGAGACCGTACGGGGTGTCGTTGGCGATGCGAATGGCTTCCGGTTCCCCTTCGAACGGAATCACGGACGCGACGGGACCGAAAATTTCTTCGCGAGCGATGCGCGCGCTGTTATCCACGTCGTAGAAGATCGTCGGCTCGACGTAATAGCCTTTGCCGAATTGCTTCGGCCGTCCGCCGCCGATGGCTAGCTTGGCTTCCTTCTTGCCGATTTCCAGGTAAGAGCTGACGCGGTCGTACTGCTCTTTGCTCACCAGCGGTCCCATTTTTGTTTCGCGCTCGAGCGGTGGGCCGAGCTTGATGCGCTTGGCCTTTTCGGTCATGGCCTCAATGAATTTCGAATAGATTTTCTTCTCGACCAGGATGCGGCTGCCCGCGGAGCAAACTTCACCTTGATTGATGAATACGCCGAAGAGCGCGCCATCAACGGCGGCTTCCCAATCCGCGCCGTCGAAGAAAATGTTCGGCGACTTGCCGCCCAGCTCGAGCGTGACGCGCTTGAGCGTGTCTGCCGCGCTCTTGACGATGATTTTCCCTACGGCGGCGCTGCCCGTGAAAGCAATCTTATCGACACCCGGATGTGCAACCAGAGCAGCGCCCGCGGTTTCCCCAAGGCCATTGACAACGTTCACCACGCCTGGCGGCAGCCCAACTTCTTCAAACCAGTTGGCGACTTCCATCATGGTGAGCGGCGTCTGCTCCGCAGGCTTGAGGACGCAGGTGCATCCCGCGGCGATCGCGGGAGCGAGCTTCCAGGAAGCCATCACCAGCGGATAGTTCCAGGGAATAATCTGGCCAGCTACTCCCATCGGTTCGCGCAGAGTAAAACTCAGCGCATTCGCCGGCACGGGATTGACGTGGCCCAGAACTTTGTTCGCCAGGCCGGCATAATATTCAAAGCAGGTTGCGGCATCGGCGATGTCGTACTCCGCTTCGACAATCGGCTTGCCTGAATTGCGGCATTCCAGCTCCGCGAGCGGCGCGGCGTTCGCGCGGATTTTCTCGGTTAACCTGTAGAGAATGCGGCCCCGCTCGGCAGCACTCGTCTGCGGCCACGGTCCGGAATCAAACGCCGCGCGCGCGGCTTTCACGGCCTGATCGACATCTGCCGCCGTGCCTGACGCCACATGCGCGATCACCTCTTCGGTCGAAGGATCGTAGACGGGAAACATCTCGCCGGAAGAACTCTTGACCCACTGCCCGTTGATGTAGTTTTGATAGGCTCGAACGACTGTTTTCACACTGCTCGACATCACTGCCTCCCAGATTCACTTCACAGCGCCGGTGCCGCCGCCAGTTTCCGCGCGGCTTTGCGCCTGCCGTACACAAAAAAGAAGAATGCCGCGAGGCCGATGAAAAACAACGTCCCCCCAAACATCCAGATCTCATAAGAAAGGATCGACTTAATCTGCTGCGCCGGAAAAAATACCAGCGCGATCCCCAGAAGTGTGGTCGTGAATCCACTAAGGCCGGCAAGGACCAGCGTCGTTCTCCCGTAGCGCCCTTTTACAAAAGACTCGTTGAAGGCGATCTTCAGCAACGCGCCAAACATATACAGAAATGGAATCAACTGCAGCACCACCGCGAGCGAGAGTAACTTTTGAAATGTTTCCTGCACTCCTGCGCCCGTAAAAGAGAAATTGATGACCACCAGAATCATCGATACCACCGCGTGCACGATCAACGCGGCATAAGGCGTAGCGTACTTTGGATGAATTTTGCCAAGCCAGGACGGCATGTAGGAATCGAGCCCGGCGACAAACGGGATTCGCGCGGAACCGCCGAGCCATGCCGAACCGATACCGGCAATGGACAAACTCAGCAGAAAAGCGAACGGAGCGATAATCCATCCGACACCGACGCGTCCCGCCATGTGGCTGACGGCCTGCACGATTCCTTGCAGCACGCTGATGCTGTCCTTGCTGACGGCCACGAGCAGCGTCAGCGTCGCTCCCACATAGAGTAAACCGGAGAGAACGCCGCCCCAGGCGACAGCACCGGGCAGCGTTTTCTGCGGATTATCGATCTCATCTCCCATGACCGAGGCGAGTTCCAGGCCGACGAGTCCGAAGCAAATCACACCGAAGGAATTCAGCACGAAACGCGGATTCGCGGGAATTTTGAAATCGGCCGC
>JBGQCW010000331.1:0-3034 GCA_041495565.1 Candidatus Acidiferrum sp. | reverse complement strand
TGCTCCAGCGCGAGGGAGAATGCCAGGTTGTCGTACTGCTCCAGAACTTCACCGATCGCGGCCTGCGCCTTCGTTGCCAACGCGGTGTCCTGCGGTTGGAGCGCGGCAGGATTGGGTATCTTGCCGCCACTGTTCTTCTCGATCATCGCCGCAGTGCGGCTGGCGAGGTTGCCGAGGCCGTTGGCGAGGTCGCTGTTGTAGCGCTGGACGAGCGCGTCGTAACTGAAATTGCCGTCCTGTCCGAAGACGGTCTCGCGCAGAAGATAGTAGCGAAGAGCGTCCATGCCAAGGACATGCACGATGGGCCGCGGGCGAACGACATTGCCGAGCGACTTGCTCATCTTGGTGCTGTCCATCAGCAGCCAGCCATGCGCCCAGATTTGTTTTGGCAACGGAAGACCGGCGGCCATCAAAAAGGCGGGCCAGTACACGGCGTGAAAGCGAATGATTTCCTTGCCGACGACATGGATATCCGCGGGCCAGAACCCACTTTTCTCATACTGCGGGCCGCCAACGGCGCTGAGATAGGCGGTGAGGGCATCGAACCAGACATAAAAAACGTGTGGCTCTTCGCCGGGCACGGGAATGCCCCAGCGAATCGTGGTGCGCGTGATGCTGAGATCCCGGAGGCCGCCTTCGACAAAGCTGAGAACTTCGTTGCGGCGCGCTTCGGGATGAATGAAATCCGGATGCTTGGCGTACCAATCGAGGAGCGGTTTTTGAAAGGCAGAAAGTTTGAAGAAATAATTGGGCTCGGTGACAGTTTCCGTGGGCCGGCCGCAATCGGGACAGTTTTCGCCGGGCTTTACGTCCACGTAGGCGTTGTCGTAGATGCAGTATTGCCCGGTGTAGTGCCCGGGGTAGACGAAACCGTTTTCGCGGCACAGCTTGAAAAGCCACTGCACCGTGTGCGCGTGCTTCAAGTCGGTGGTGCGGATAAATTCGTCACCCTGGACCCCGAGTTCGTCCCATAGGGCGCGCCACTCGGCGGCCATTTTCGCGACGAATTCGGATTCCGGAACGCCGGCCTTCCTCGCAGAGCGCTCGACGTTGACGCCGTGTTCATCCGTGCCGGTGGTCATGACCACGTCGTAGCCGCGCATGCGTTTGTAGCGGCGGATGGTGTCGCACACGATCGTGGAGTACGTGTGACCGATGTGCGGCAGGCCGTTCGTGTAGTAGATCGGCGTGGTGATATAGAATTTTGTCTTGTTGGCTGGCATGTCTAGTTTGTTTTTCCGCCTGCTTCGTAGGCGCGGAGGGCTTCGCTGATTACTCGCTGCAGAGGCACGTTTTTTTCGACGGCCAGTTTGCGGCAGTCATCGTATTCGGGTGCAACGTGCAGGATGCGGCCGTTCACGCGGGAGATCTTGATGCGCACATCGCCGAAGGCGGTTGCGACGCTTAGGAATTCGCGCGGCAGCGTGCGGCGCTGGGCGCGATAGGTACGCGCGCCAAACGTGGTTGTCTCGGCAAAGATCAGCGCCATCAGCGTGTTGATATCCTGCGGCTTGCACAAAACCGTCAGCAACGTCCCGGGCCGATTCTTTTTCATCTGTACGGGCGTGGTGTAGACGTCGAGCGCACCGGCGGCCAAAGCCTTTTCCAGGAAGTAGCCGTAAATTTGCGGATTCATGTCGTCGAGATTCGCTTCAATAACGGCAATCTCTTCGTCGAAGCCAGCAACCGTTTTTTCCGCGGCTTCGCCGATCAGGATGCGGAGGACGTTGGGCTGGCCTTCGAGGTCGAGCGTGCCTGCGCCGTAGCCGATGGCAGCGACGCTCATCGACGGCTGCGGGCCGAACGAATCGCAAAGAGTGGCGACGATGGCCGCGCCCGTGGGCGTGACGAGTTCCTTTTGGACGCCGTTGGAATACGTCGGCTTGCCTTGCAGCAAATTCGCCGTGGCGGGCGCGGGCACAGGCAAAACTCCGTGCGCCATTTTCGCGGTGCCGCCGCCGACGTTTAGAGCCGAGCAGGAAAACTTTTCAATCCCGAGAACATGAAAGCCGATGCACGCGCCGACGATGTCCACGATGGCGTCCACGGCGCCCACTTCGTGAAAATGAATCTTCTCCAGCGGCACGTCGTGGACGCGGGCTTCCGCTTCACCAAGTTTCGTGAAGATGGCGGCGGCGCGTTCGCGCACCTGCGGCGCTAGCTGCGATTTCTGCAAGATCTCGAGAATGGCGTGAAGCGAGCGATGCTTGGACTGATCTTCGGTCTTGACCCTGACGTAGGTGGCGGCCATGCCGTTCTTCCAGACCTTCTCGGCAGAAAGTTCCCAGCCGGGGACCTGCAGGCCACGCAGTTCGGTGCGGAGGTGATCCACGGCGCAGCCGGCGTCAACCAAAGCGCCGAGCGTCATGTCACCGCTAATGCCCGAAAAACAATCAAAATAGGCGAGTTTCATGGGGTGCCGCCGCCGTGCGGGTGGGATTGCCGCGTGAAAAACCTGTCCGCCGGATGCAGATTGATACTATCGGCGGAGGGTGAGGGTGTCAAACGGAGGAGGTGACTGGTGGTTGGTGACTGGTGACTGGAACTCCGTGGTGGAAGGCTTGGAAGGACTGCGAGTGAGTTCCAGGATGGGAACAGATGGGATAAACCGCGGCTGTTTTTAGAAAGAGTGTGGAACCACTTATGTGCAAACGAGTTTTGAAACACTCTTGGTGCAAAGAGTGAAAAGAGCGAGCAAAGAGCGTGGCTGGGGAACACAAACCTCAAGTAAGACTTGAAGTTTCTGATCGGAGAAAGCAGTGACACCCGGCAGTTTTCGTAAAAGCGGAATCTAAAGGGGTTATGGGCGTCACAGTTTGTAAGTGCGGAATCCAAAGGACTTGCAATGAGGGGGTTTTCGTCACGGTGACGGAGGTCGAGTAGACGAACGGCTCGGCGGGGTTGGAGTCGAGAATTCACGACACATGATAGCATGGGATTGTTAGCTTGTCAATGACCATTACGATGTGGTACTAAAACGAATGCAGCACGGGATGCTAAGTCTTTGAATACGCAGGACGTGGAGAGAAACGAG
>JBGQCW010000330.1:0-3050 GCA_041495565.1 Candidatus Acidiferrum sp. | reverse complement strand
GCTGCCTACAAACTCGGCCCCGAACTTTTCCGTTCTCTCGGCGCCGATGTCGTCGCCATGGGCGTTTCGCCCGATGGCCGCAACATCAACGCCGGTTGCGGCTCGCTGCATCTGGAAGGCCTACAAAAGCGCGTCGTCGCGGAAAAGGCCCGGCTCGGTGTTGCCTTCGACGGTGATGCGGACCGCGCGCTCTTCGTCTGCGAAACCGGGAAAATTGTGAATGGCGACGGCGTTCTTCTCGCCGCCGCGCGCTTTCTCAAAGCGCAGAACAAGCTCAAAGGAAATCGTGTCGTCGCTACGTCCATGTCCAATCTTGGTCTGGAGCGCGTCCTGGCGCGCGAAAGCATCGCGCTGGCCCGCGCCAACGTCGGCGACCGCTATGTTCTCGAAGAAATGCTGCGCAGCGGCAATGTTCTCGGCGGCGAGCAGTCCGGCCACATTATTTTCCTCGACGACAGCCCCGCCGGCGACGGTTTGCTTACCGCCGTCAAGATCGCTTCGCTCGTTTCCATGCACGGCAGGATCGAATCGCTTGTCGAAGGCCTCAAGGATTACCCGCAGCTCATCGTCAACGTGAAAGTTCGTTCGAAACCGCCGCTGGATACGCTTCCGGAAGTTTCCCGCGCCCTCGCCGAAGCCCAATCCGCGCTCGGCGAAAACGGCCGCGTCGTACTTCGCTACTCCGGCACCGAGCAACTTGCGCGCGTGATGGTCGAAGCCGAACACGACGCTGACGTCCAGCGCTTCTCTCAGTCCCTCGCCAACGCCCTTCGCTCCTCCATTGGCGTATGAGTTAGTTTTAGATATCATGTTTGGCGTGATTGCATGGGATCTGATGCTCTTGAAACGAGAGATGAGACTATCTTCTGGCATTTCTACAGCGACTCCCACGTGTCTGCTGGCTCTGCTACTTCTCGCAGCCATGTTGTACAATCTTGGTGCTCAGCAATCCAGCTCCTCTTCAATTGTTAGTTATCCGGATACTCAAGACGGCCTCGAGCACTTTGCGAAGGATCTGCTCAAGGCGCATAAACAGGGCAATCAGCCCGATGAAGTTCGAAGGCTGGTGCAGAGTCTTGCTCTGCCCAATCTGCGTGCGTGGTTCTCTACGGTCTTCGGGGAACGTGCCTATGAGCCGCTTGCACAGGCTTATTTCACGAATCAGGCCGCTCTCCTTCAGCAGGTCGATGCGGCAGTTGTGGTTGCCGCCCGTGAGGGCTTCAGCGAGATTCGAGCAAAGAAGTATGAAAAATCTTGCGATGATAGTGCGGGCGAACTTACCTTTCCCCTGCTCATGGCCCGGATCACGCCTGTGCCTCTCTATGAACTGCGCATGATGGGCGCGAGTTCCTTTCGGCGCATCTCCATTTTTGCTTACGTGGATGGGACCTTTCGTTATGTCGGACCGCTCAACATTTCGGACGAATTCGCTCCTGCTAAGGATGTGAAGCCTCCAGCCCGAATCCAGTTGAAGGGCGACGTACAAGCCGCCAAGAATCGCAAGAAAGTGGCCCCCAGCTACCCGGATGCGGCACGCAGAGAGGGCCTGGAAGGTACGGTCCGGTTACACGCGATCATCGGGACAGATGGCAGTGTCCAGCAAGTCCGGGTCATACGAGGATATTGTTCGCTTTCCGAGGTTTCACTGCCAGCCGTGAAGCAGTGGCGTTACACACCTACGCTTCTTAACGGCGAACCTGTGGAAGTCGATACCACAATCGATGTAATCTTTGCCTTGAGACGCCGATAGAGTGTTCGGCGCACTGGTATCGCTCAACCCGAAACCACAATATCGATATTGTTATTTGGATTCCGAAGCGCTCACGGATCAATCCCCGCGAAATAGGACTTTACGACCGCTACAGCCAGGGAATTCCATGCGATGCTCCCAAAGAATGTAGGGACTCTCCTCGTTTTCTGTGGGATTTTGTAGGCTTTCGATTCTTGGAATCACAGTCTTGCGTGGCTTCCCTGTCTAACCTCTCTGCTTTCAGTCACCTTCTCCATCCCACACGCTCCCGAGCCCGCTGGCATCCGGTTTGCTCTCCAATGAGGAACTTACAAGATTGGCTTCCCGGGGTGGCCGGAACCGATCCTCGACTCGGTTACCGGTTTTGGGGCGTCAATTGAGAAAAAGGGGGCTTGCACCAGCCCCCTTTTCTATTTCCTGGCCCGCTTCAGGGCCGCATCTCCAGGGGTGGTTGGCCAATAAAGTCCCACGAGTCGCTCTGGTCCGCAGCCAGAGCTTTTTTTGTGTCCAAAAAAAGAGCGGCCGCTGGGGGGAGCGGCCGCTCGGGCGTGGGGGATGGAGGGTACTGTAATCTGAAGTCAGTTCGGGCCTTCCGGCCGTTCTGCTGCGCTCGCGAGCAGCAGAACGACACACAGGAGCAAACAGGTCACTACCGTTGTAATACTCCAGAAAGCCCTGATAACTTCCGACTACTTGCTTAGTTTGCTTGCCACGGGATCTTCCGTCGATAGCTCGTAGGATTCATTTTTTCCAGTACTTCCCGCCCCAATCTCGCCCCCATTTTGTAGTACCGAAGTACCCGCATCGCTTTGCTAGCGGATCCGCCCGATTCTCGCGCCGCGATCTTGAAGTCTGAAGTCTCCACATCCCCGCGCCAGGCACCTACAGATTTCGTAGCAATCGTTGCAACAGCTCCACCAGCTCACCCAACTGCTGCTGCTCTTTCGGAGTGAGTGACGAGAGCGCCTTCGCAAGTGACTCAACTCGCCGCTTGCGTCCCTCCTGCAAAATCTTCGTCCCCTTGGCACTGGCTTCGAGGCGCACACGCCGTCCGTCCTCCGTCGCGTGACGCCGCACCAAACCAGCGCGTTCGAGGCCCGCGACGACGCGGCTCATCGTTGGGGGACGGACCTGCTCGGCATCGGCAAGCTCGCCGAGCGACCTCGGGCCGCCAAACACCAGCACGGACAGCGCGGAAAGCTGCGCTGGGCCCACTCCACTTTCGCGATCCCGCACGCGCAGCCGCCGGAGCAGGTGAATAGCGGCGGAGTGCAGCCGGTCCGCCGTCTCGAACGCCTTT
>JBGQCW010000329.1:0-3059 GCA_041495565.1 Candidatus Acidiferrum sp. | reverse complement strand
CAGCGCACCCGTAAGGAGATGCATATTGAACCACGGCTCGGGCTGCGCGAGGAGGATTCGCCGCGTGAGACTGATCAGGCCCTGATGCGCCACGAAGAAAGCTGCCGTGAGGGCAAAGCGTGCCGCGGGATGCTCGGTATCGAGCCGTGCACCGATCGAGGAAGCCAAATAACCGACGATGGTTTTCGCGATGCCGTAAAGACCAAGGGGAACGGTCGGACCGCTCAAACTGTCCTGTGCAAGACCGATCGCCATGCCGAGCAGAAGTCCCGTCGAAGGATTGCGCCGGCTCAAACCGAAATAGACGGTGATGAGGAGTGGAAGATCAAGGACCTCTGCCTTGGGCACGTAGAGCGGCAAGAAAGCCTGCAAAAACAGCACGAGTAGCAGCGTGCCAATAATCGCGCCGGCCCGAAACTTATGCACCTCGATGTGCGCTTCGGCCCCGCGAATATCAAAGGCGTCGTTCATGGTCTCGCCGCCGGGGCCTGGCTGGCCGCGTTCGCCGCAGGAGGTTGCGGGCTCGCCGGCTCCGTTTCCGTCCTCAAATCCAGCGGGTGGAGCGTCAGCAGCACGATGACCTCTTCCAATCGATCGAGATTCGCCGCAGGCCGCACGCGAATCTGTTTGAACGGATTGCCCGGTTTGACTTCCACAATCGTTCCCACGGGAAGATCGCGCGGAAAGATGCGGTCCATCCCGCTGGTGACCACGCGCTCGCCGTTATTCACGGTGTCATCATTGGGAACATATTTCATGAGCAGCAGCGGCTCGCCCGTGCCGCCGACCGGGCTCTGAATGCGGGAATCCGCGAGCAACGCGCCGACGCCGCTGTCTTTGTCGGTGAGAAGAAGCACCTGCGCGGTATTCGCGTACGATTCGATCACTTTGCCGACCACGCCATCCGGAGTGATGACTCCCATGTTTCGCTTGATGCCGTCACGCTGGCCGCGATCGATGTCGATGGTCTCGCTGGCCGTGCCCGGACTGGCGCCGATCACGCGCGCACCCACCATCGGAACATCCATGTGCAACTTTCTGAAGTTAAGAAGCTCCGCGAGCCGGTCGGCCTCGGCTGCCTTGCTTTGCAGCTGCGTAATCTGAAGTTTGAGCGCGTCATTTTCTCGCCGAAGCTGCTCGTTGTCCCGCGATGTATTTCGCAGCGCAAAATAGTGGTTCCAGATCCCGCGAATGCTTCCCACGCCATGCGCGCCCGCGCGCTGAAATGGAGAAATTGCGCCAACCGTCCAGACGCGGATCAGCCGCCCCTGCGAGTCGCGCTTGATCTGCACGGCCAGCAGCAGCACTTGCAGCAGGATCACGCCTGCGAGCAGGACGAGCGATTTGTGACGAGAGGGAATGACGACCATTTATTCGCAGTTCTCGATTCGTGTTCGGTAACTCGTGAAGAGCGACTAGCGGCTGATGTCTAGTGACTCGTGCTTGACATCTGTCCGTCCTCAGCCATCAGCCATGAGTCCGCACATTCGGCCAAAGTCGAGTCATCCTCGATCCAACCGGAAACGCATTGCCAAGAACTAAGGACCAAAAACTAATAACTTAGAACCGTTTTTCTAATCGATACAAACCTGCCGCAGCAACTTGAAATCGCTCAGCATCTTTCCGGTCCCCAGCACCACCGACGCCAGCGGATCGTCGGCGATGGAAACCGGCAGCCCGGTCTCCTCGCGGATGCGCTTATCGAGGTTTTTCAGCAGCGCGCCGCCGCCCGTCAGCACGATGCCGCGGTCGCTGATGTCCGCGGAAAGCTCGGGAGGTGTCCGTTCCAGCGCCACGCGCACCGCGTTCAAAATGGTCGCGACGCATTCGCTCAAAGCTTCTCGGATTTCGCTGTCGTCGATCGTCACCGTGCGCGGCACGCCTTCGATCAGGTTGCGGCCCTTCACTTCCATCGTCAGCGGCTTTTCCAGCGGATACGCGGAGCCAATCTCCATCTTGATCTGTTCCGCGGTGCGCTCGCCCACCAGAAGGTTGTACTTGCGCTTCAGGTATTGCATCACCGCTTCGTCCATTTCGTTGCCCGCCACGCGCACGGAACGCGAGTACACGATGCCGCTCATGGAGATCACCGCGATGTCCGTCGTGCCTCCGCCGATGTCCACGACCATGTTGCCGGACGGTTCTTCAATCGGCAGGCCCGCGCCAATCGCCGCCGCCATCGCCTGTTCGACGAGAAACACTTCGCTCGCACGCGCGCGATACGCGGAATCCTGCACGGCGCGCTTTTCCACCGGCGTGATTTCGCTCGGCACGCCGATCACGATTCGCGGATGCACCAGCACGCGGCGGTTATGCGCCTTCTGAATGAAATACGTCAGCATCTTTTCGGTGACCTTGAAATCGGCGATGACGCCGTCCTTCATCGGCTTGATCGCCACCACGTTGCCCGGCGTGCGCCCGAGCATTTCCTTTGCTTCGCGGCCGACGGCGACCACTTCTCCGTTGGTTTTGTTGATGGCCACGATCGAAGGCTCATTCACGACAATGCCTTTGCCGTGCGCGAACACCAGCGTGTTCGCAGTGCCCAGATCGATGGCGAGGTCGGAGGAAAACAGACTGAAGATCGACCTCATGTTGTAACCGTTCTTGTTCATCCCTGCATCCCCCTGCGGAGAAAGACTCTCCGCTGTCCGGCCGGCAATCGCGCTGACCGCTGCGCGGCCAGCCCAAACAACCATTGTCTCCGGACACCACGACCAGCGCAAAGGCGCTTGGGTCTTTCTTCGGAATTCCTACTTCGGAACCACGATGGATACCTGCTTCATCGCCGTGCCGCCACGGCGATTCGACCCAATGACCGAAATCGTGTGTTGGCCCGGATCGAGCTGTTCCGTGAAATGCCGAAATGTTCCGTCAGGTGCGATATTCGGCACGGACTGGCCGTTTACGATCAGAGCAGCTCCGGGCTCCGTCCTGCCCACAATCTCTGCCACGCGTCCGTGCAACTGCGTGCCGTCAATTTCCAGCACCATCGACTGCGACTTGCCTTGCGCGACCAGCGTAAATTTGAAAATCTCGCTGACCTCGCTGGTTTGCTT
>JBGQCW010000328.1:0-3082 GCA_041495565.1 Candidatus Acidiferrum sp. | reverse complement strand
GCTCTCGCGGATCATCTGCGCGCCATCCAGAAGCACGTACGTCCCCGCGTGATCGATTGGGTCGTCGCCAATCGGCAGCCTGTCTCGCCCGATGTCGCTCGTCGCTACCGCGCTCAGGGCGCCGAGCCCGTGGCCATCGATCTTCATGCGCTCCAGAAGCTCGGCTTCCGCGTCATCCTCGACAATCTCCTCGAAGAACACGGCGTCATTCGCCACAATACCCGCCGCCTCTCCCGCCTGCTCCTCGAAGAATTCCTCCGCGCTCCCGTTCCGTCCTGACTTCGCGCCCTGCGCTACTCGCCGGTCACTTTGCCTCGCAGCACCGTCACCGACGCTTTTGGAAGCGTGAATGCCCCATCGTTCTTCGCGTTTACCTTTGAAGTCATCGGCGGTCCGTCCGGGTCGGCGTGGCTCTTGGCTCCCTCGGGATGCCACACATACTGTTCTGCGCCGAACGTGACCATGCTCACCGGCCCGCTGAAGTGCCCTGCTGGTTTCCCGCTCGCATCGGCAAACACAATTTTCACTGCATGAGCGTTCGAAGGATCTTTGTTGACCAGCATCAGCGACCACTCGCCGTCCGGCCGCTTCACCGCGTACGCCGTGATCAGCGTGTGCCCCGCATCATCCTTCACGTCCGCTTCGGCAGGGAACAACTGATGCACGCCCGCGCCATGCTTCACCCATACCAGGTTGATCATCTGGCTCGCGAAGTATTGCGACGTGTGCTGCTGAATCTCCAGCTTTTCGTTCGCCACGAAATTTCCATACGTGCTGTATCCGTGGCAGCCTGACCGCAGCGGCTCCGGTTGAATCGGCGAGTGGTAATACGCGCCGCCGCCATTCGTGAGAAACGCACCGACACTGTCCGCCAGCCACAACGCCGCGAAATTCTCCGTCATCGGCTCCGTCAGCGCCCAGGAGACATTGCTCTCCGTGTTCATCAGCGGCACGTTTTCCGGCACGCCGTCTTCGCGCCACACCTGCAGGATGTGTTTCACCAGCTCCGCCTCGCGGTACAAATCGCTCCAACTAATCTCGCACGGCTCATACGGATAGTGTTCGAACGAAACAAACGTCAGATCCTGAATCCGCCCGTGCTCTGTCAGGTAATCGATGAAGCGCCCCATCCACGACGTTCTCCCCCGCGCGTCCGGCCACACCTTGATGTCTTCATTCACGCCTTCGAAAATCGGCCCGCCGAGCTTCAGTTTCGGATCGACTCGATGCAGCGCCTTCGCCCACTGCAAGTACAGCGCTGCATAATCCTCGGGAGCTGTCTTCTTCCCGTCCGGCTCTTCGCCGATCTCCACATACGAAATCAGATACCCGCGCTTCTCGATGTAGGCAATCTCCGCCGCCGAATCTTCCGGCGTCCCGTAGATCAGTGATACCGGAATCATCGCCGGCAGCTTGTTCGTAATCCCGCTCGTAAAAAACAGATCGAAACCCGTCTGATCGCGGCTCGGCTCGATGTCCGCCGCCGTGTGCCAGGGATCCGTCGAGGACGCGGTTGTCGCCGTCTGATTCTGCCCCGGCGCATGCGCGATCCCATCGATGAATTCGCCGCTCGCCGCGAAGTTTCCCGCGTAGATTTCATTCACCGCGTACCCCACGCAGTTTCTCGGATCATCGCTCCCGTGCGTATCGCAAGTGTTCGACGATTCGGTCATCCAAATTCGCACGAAGCGCGCCCTGATGGGCGTCTCCGACAATTTCAAAGCCGCCGTTCCGCCTTTTCCATCCTGCACTTCGCCGCCGGGGAAGAGCGTCCACGTCCCCGCCGTCGGTTTGTTGAATGCATCTTCGCCAACCCAATACTGCACCGCATACTTCCGCGCGAACGGATTTGCCCACACAATTCGAATCGCGTCGACGTCCTGTGGCATGCCGAAATCGATCACGATCCACTGCGGATTGCGCGCATCCTCCTCGCCCGTGAATTTCTTCGTCAGATACGGATTGCTCTTCCAATAGGTCGCGGGATCGCCGTCCGTCAGCCGAGAGTACTTGCCCTGCGACGCATCGCTCCGCGTATTCCCGCGATGCGGCAGCGAATATCCATACGAGTGCCGCAAAAACTCCTTCGGCTCCGCGCTCCCGGTGAAGTAGCCGCTCTGATGTGCCGCGTCGCTCCACGTCCCGTTCGAATTCCAGTGCCATGCCGCAATCGTCAGCTCCGTATTCTGCCGGTAGGTAATCGGTCCCCAGCCCGCCGAAAGCGACTCCTTCAAAATCGCCTCGCTGTAGACTTTGTCGATCAGATTCGTGGGCAAAATGTCCATCGAGCTCCCCAGCGCCTGATCCGGATCGAATTTGATCGCACGCGCCGGTGTGGTATCCACGCGCACCGCCTGTGCCGAGGTGCTTCGTGCGCAAAAAAAAGCCTCCGCCAGCAGCACCAATATCCATGTTTTTCTGTTTTGCAATCGGGCAGGTGCAAACCGAGCTGGCTGGATGAACATGATCGCGTTGCCTCTCTCACCGCGGAAATCGTGCCGCCACGGGACTTGGAAGTGCTGCTTTGGCGCCGGTATTATATCGTTTTAATAGCTTAAATTGTCGCGATTCCCGCTGCCTCCTCCTACGCAGCTACTCTTGGGTCCTTCTGCCTCTATCGCCTTCCTTCTGGCACGCGCTCCCGCTTCCTGCTAACGTCTTGGTTGTTCTCATTCGCTTGAATTCAGGAGAAATCATGTCAACCTTCGGTCTCATCGAGTACCAAGACGCAAGCCCCGAAGTCCGCGCCATCTACGACGACATCATGGCCACGCGCAAGACCGACTGGATCAATAATTTTTGGAAGGCCATCGCGCACGATCCCGCGCTGCTCAGGCGCACTTGGGAAAACATCAAGCAGATCATGGCGCCGGGCGCGCTCGATCCGCTCACCAAAGAATTGATTTATGTCGCCGTCAGCGTCACCAACAACTGCCACTACTGCATCTCGTCACACACAGCTTCTGCGTTTGGCAAAGGCATGACCGACGCGATGTTCAAGGAACTCCAGGCCGTCATCGGCATGGCCAACGAAACCAACAAGCTCGTCACCGGCTACCAGGTCGAAATCGACGAGCGCTTC
>JBGQCW010000327.1:0-3091 GCA_041495565.1 Candidatus Acidiferrum sp. | reverse complement strand
GATGTTTTCTGCGATGCGACAGGCAGTGTGATCAAGTTACTCACCTCTCGGAAAATCGTCCGGCTTCCGCATGCCGTTTCACGTCCTGCGGAAGGAACTTGCGGATCGGGCTTTGCAACTTTCTGACCGGTGAATGCCGCCGGAGAGAATCCGGCTTGGCCAGCAATCCTCGAATCAGATAATCCGCGAATCCTTCCGCGACTTCGGCCGCGGTCAAAGCACCGTCTGGATTGAACCAGCGGACGCTCCAGTTCAGGGCTCCCAGCACGGCGCGCGCGGCAAGCGCGGGATCGCAGGGCACGAACTCCCCCGTGCGCGCCCCTGCGGCGATCAATTGACGCACACCCTCTTCGTAACGATCGCGTTTCACCACCAGACACCGTTGCAGGCGCGGCGGCAAAGCGCTCGTCAAGAGGTGCGCCGCTGATCCTTCCACTTCGTCGAGCACGCATCGCAAATGGGAAACGATCACCAGGCGCAGCTTTTCTGCAGCGCTGGCTCTCAAGCGGCGAGCCTTTTCCAGGGCAGCAATCATCCGATCGAGGGAAACGTCCTGGCAGAAGAAAAGAATTTCGTGCTTCCCCTGGAAGTAGTTGTAAAGGTTGGCAGGAGAGAGGTCGGCGGCGGCGGCAATGTCGCGCATGCCGGTTTCCGCAAACCCGCTCACGCGAAACTGTTTTCCGGCGGCGCGCAGGATCTCCAGACGCCGCGCAAGATAGCGCCTCCCGACACGTCCATTACTCTGGCTTGTGGCCCGGTTGTTTGACAATTGGATTCCTCGCGCTGCGAACGACCGGCCGCACTGCGCCAGCATCGCTAAAGTTACCGGTTCGCAGCGCTCCTGTCAACAAAATATGAACAACAGTTCAGTAAATGAACGAATGTTCAGTTTGCCGAGATGGAGATGCCAAAGAACCTTCACCCAGCGGAATTTGTTACGGATTAGGACCAGAACCCGCGAACCAGTTCGCTTCTAGTGGCTGGCCGGCCGGTTGGTGTGCTCCGCGAACGTGCGCTCCAGCTTCTTCAAGTCCACGTTTTCATCGGCGGCCTGCTCGGGCGTCAACGGCACTCCTGCCGCGAGCAGCTTTCGGCCAATCATATGGTCAAGAGGGCGATTGATCGAATCGATGGCCACCAGTTGGTTCTCGCGAAAGTAAAAAACGGAAAGTTTGCGGCTCTCTCGATCACCCCGAGTGGCGATTAGATCGTGCCCCTGGGAAATTCCGGCCATCTGCAGTTTGATGTCGAACTGGTCCGTCCAAAACCACGGCAAAGCCCGGTAGCGGTTGCGGCGCCCGGCGATTGTCGCCGCAACACACTGCGCTTGATCGGCGGCATTCTGGACTGATTCGAGGCGGATTCGCGCGCGGGCAAAAACGCAAGGATGCTCGGCGCAGTCGCCGATGGCAAAAATGTTTTCGTCATCCGTCTGCAAATTTTCGTCCACGGCGATGCCATTCGAAATCCGAAGCCCGGCATCGCGCGCCAGTTCGACATTCGGTACCACGCCGATGCCCACCAGCACCAAGTCGGCGGGATACCTTGTGCCGTCGCGCAGCACGACGGCCCGCACTTTTCCACCAGAGCCTGCAATCTCCGAAACAGTCGCGCCGCACAATACGTTCACGCCGCTGCTCGAATGCAGCTCTCGATAGAACTCCGAAATAATCGGAGCAACCACTCTCGACATCAATCGCGGCAGCGCCTCCAAAACCGTCACGGACTTCCCCAGCGTGCAAGCCACCGCGGCAAGCTCGAGGCCAATGAATCCTCCGCCGATCACCACAATCTCCTGCGCGTTCTTGAGCCGTTCTTTCACCACCATCGCCTCGTCAAGAGAACGCAGATAGCGGACGCCATCGAGTTCCGCGCCTTTGACGGGAAGCAACCGGTTGCGGGCTCCCACAGCAAGAACGAGCCTTTCGTACGGAATACGGCCGCCGGATTCCATCGTCACCTGTTTGGCGGCTCGATCCATTGCCGTCACGTTTTTTCCGGTGAGGAGATCGATGCGATGATCTTGATAGAACTTCTGTGGGCGCAGCTCGATACTTTCGATGTCCTGTTGATCCAGCGCGAATCCCTTCGAAAGCGGCGGCCGCTGATAGGGGATGTGCGGCTCTTCGCCGATCAAGGTGATCGGTTCCTGATAGCCCTCGGCGCGCAACGACGCCGCGGTTTGAAATCCGGCTTGCCCGGTGCCGACGATGACCGTGCCTGCTGCCACTATCGTTGTCTCCTTGGCAAGCGAACGATCAGGCCGTCGAGGTCGTCCGTCACCTTGATCTGGCAACTGAGCCGGCTGTTGGGCCGGCGTTCTTCGGCAGAGATTTCGAGCACCGCTTCTTCCGTATCTCGCGCCGGCGGGAGCCGCTCGAAGAATTTTTCATCAACAAAAACATGGCACGTGGAACACATGCACACGCCGCCGCATTCCGCGACGATGCCGTCGATGCCGTTTTTCAATGCCGCCGCCATCACCGTCGTGCCCACCGGCACGTCTACTTCCCGGGCTTCGCCGCTTGCCGAGACATAAACTACCTTTGGCATTTTCTAGATCACCTTAATTTACGAGTATCCGGCGGGCGCGGATGGCTCTCTTCAACGCGCGAAGACTGCCTCGTGAGTCCAGGCAAGCCACGCCCTGCGTTCTTCCGGCAATGCTGCAATCAGTTGAAGCGGACGTATTCGAAATTCAACGGGTGATTGTTAATCCCGCGCAGCGGCGGAGCAATCCAGTTCGCAAACTTGCCCGGCTCGACGACGCGTCCGCTCATGAGCGACTGCACAAACTTGTGATCCGCGGGGCTTGGCAGCCATTCGGATTCACGGCTCTTCCAGGCTTCCTCGGTCAAGACCTCTCCATCGATGCTGATAAAATGTCCCGCGAAGTTGCCGATCGCCCGGTGGAAACCTTTGTGTGGCAACGTCAGGCGGAACGGAATGTCGGCTTTATCGATCACGCGCTGCCAGCGGCTAAGCCCAGACTCGATTTCACGGATGTAATCATCGCGCAATCGTTCGTTGAGCGCCGTCAGCGCCGGGACCTTTTTGCTGACGATCTTGCCGCCAATGACTTCCCAAACCG
>JBGQCW010000326.1:0-3108 GCA_041495565.1 Candidatus Acidiferrum sp. | reverse complement strand
CGCACCACCTTCACCCGAGAGGACATTATCTACCGCCTGCGTTTCATGAAGCCTGCTTCGAGCTTCCGCAGCCGCTTCGCCTACGACAATCTCCTGTACATTGCAGCCGGCCAGATCATCCCTGCCGTCACCGGAAAATCCTGGGAAGACTACGTCCGCGAACGCATTCTGCTTCCTCTCGGAATGAACACAACAAATCTAAGCAACGCCGCCTTCAAGCCCGGCGACAATTACGCCTGGCCGCACTCCAAACTTGACGGCAAACTACAGGTCATCGATTTCATCAATCTCGACAACGCTGGCCCCGCCGGCTCGATTAATTCTTCCGTAGCGGAAATGGCCAAGTGGGTCACCCTGCAACTCAATCGCGGCAAGTTTCCCAACAGCGATGCGCGCCTCTTCAGCGAGCGGCAATCCCGCGAGATGTGGTCGGCGCAGACCATTCTTCCCGCTGGTGAGAGACCTGGTCCGCTCGCTGCGCTAAGCAGCAAATTTGCCGATTACGGCCTCGGCTGGGGATTGCGCGATTATCACGGACGCAAATTGGTCGGCCACACCGGAGGCGTCGCGGGTTTCGTGTCGCGCGTGATGCTCGTGCCGGAAGAAAATCTCGGCGTCGTGATTCTCACCAACGCGGAGGAGGACGGCGCGTTTGATTCGATTCTTTTCCATTTATTGGATTCCTACTTTGGTGTTTCGTCCACGGATTGGATAGCGGCGTTCAAGGCCGCAAAGGATGAGCGAGTGAAAGCAGCCACTCAGGTCACGATCGATCAAAGCAATGCTGAACCCGCGGTTGCCAAGCCGTCCTTGCCACTGAATGAGTACGCCGGCGTCTACAACGACGCATGGTATGGCCCTGCCACCATCCGGCTCGAGAACGCCGGGCTAGTGTTCACTCTCGACCACACGCCAAAAGCGGTTGCGGATCTTCAAATCTGGCAATACGACACTTTCAAGGCTCACTGGCGCGACCGCACCATCGAAGACGCCTTCGTCACCTTCGCGCTGAATCCGGTTGGCCGCATCGATCACTTCACGATGGTTGCGGTCTCACCGCTCGCGGACTTCAGCTTCGATTATCAGGATCTGTACTTCATTCCACAAAAGACGGGAGCGGCGGGCAAAAACTAGCGCGCAACGTTACTCTTCGCTGAGGAATTCGACGGTTGGGGGGGCTGGGAGCAGGCCGGCTTTCGTGCCACGCTTGATCAATTCCTTTACGGCTTGCTGGCCTTTTTCGCCGTAGCCGAGCGTCCATTTGTTCACGTACATGCCGACAAATTTGTCGGCGAGCTCGGTGTCCATTTCGCGGGCGAATTGCATGGCGTAGTTCAGGGCTTCCTCGCGGTGCTCGAGGCCGTAGGAGACGCTGTCGCGAATGGTCTTGGCGATTTGGCGGCCGATTTGCGGACCCAACGCGCGGCGCACGGCGTTGCCGCCCAAGGGGAGAGGCAAGCCGGTTTCTTCCTGCCACCAAATGCCGAGGTCGAGCACACGGTGCAGTCCCAACTTCGGGAAGAAGAGCTGGCCTTCGTGGATCAGGAGGCCGGCGTCGACGAGATTGTTCTGGACGGCGTCGAGGATCTTATCGAAGGGCATGACGACGGGCTCGAAATCGGTTTCGTAGAGTTTCAGCGTGAGATAGGCGGAGGTTTTCAGTCCCGGAACGCCGATGCGCTTGCCGGCAAGCTCGGTGGGCTTGAGGGCCTTGGCGGAGACGACGATGGGGCCGTAGCCTTCGCCGAAGCTGGCGCCGCAATCGAGGAGGATGTACTTGTCGCGCAGAGTGGGATAAGCGGCGAAGCTGATGGCGGTGACGTCGTAAGTCTCCGTCAGGGCGGCTTCGTTCAGCGACTGGATGTCCGCGAGAACGTGGGTGTACTTGTAGCCGGGCGTGGAGAGTTTGTGGGTGGCCAGAGCGTAGAACATAAAGGCATCGTCGGAATCCGGCGAATGCGCCAGCTTGATTTCTACCGGCGACTTTTCGGTCTTCGAGGCGGTTTGTCTGCCTGCCATGGGTTGAGCGTTCCTTAGTTCTGAGCTGAATCTTGTTCTGACCCTGGCCTCGTTCTTCCCAGAGAGACGTTCTGCTCCAAGGAAGTACCATCGGGAGACGGACGGGAGAGGACGTGCGCGTCGCTGGGACTTGCGTGGCGCTGGGCCAGATGTTACTTGCAACGGAAAGCCTAGCATATCAGCGGCTGAGGGACAAATTCCCCGCTTGCCCAAAGGTCAAAGTGTGTTCCTTAGCGACAATCAGAGGGAGGAGACCATGCGGGCGATGGCGTCGCTGAAGGTGGCTTGGCCGTCGAGGTAGGGCTGCCAGAATCTTCGCAGGACATCGAGATAGCTGTTCCAGCCGCGCTGGTAGAGGCCTTCGCGGATGGCGTAGGGAGTGTAACCGCCGCCCGGGGCGCTGCCATCCTGGCTGGCGGAAGTTTTTTCTGCTGAGGCGAGGACGGGGCGGATGACTTCGCCGGTGGTGTAGAAAATCAAGGCGTGCCAGAGGTCGCGCGGGATGGCTTTATCGCGCTGGCGGCATTCGCGAATGATGGCATCCTGAACGGGCTCGGCGATGCCGTGGGAGGCTTCGTGGAAGAGAACTTCGAGTGCCTCCGCGCCTTGATTGCGCGAATCGAGACTGGCGATGGTGACGCGCAAGGGATCGAGCGTGGTGTAGGCGCCGGCCGAATTCGCGTAAGCGGTAACGTCAACGCGGATTTTTTGGCGCGGCCAGTGTGTCTCGTAAATGTCCGCAAGGCGTTCGGAGAGGCCCACGCCCTGTTCAATGACGAGCGGGGAGACGCGCAGGATCCAGCGGCGGTTGGCGCGATCGTGATCGGGCCAAAGATGCGCGCGATAGACGGGGGCAGCGGTTTCGAGAGCTTGCGCGAGTTTCGGTGGCAAGCCGGCGTCGCAGAATCTTTTGTTCCTGCCTGAGAGTTCGTCGCAATCCTCGAAGTCGCCGAGCTGGTCTTTCAATTGAATGAGTTCGGTGGTGAAAAGAAGATCTTTGTCGGCGTAATTCGCGGCGTAGTAGGCGACGGCGTCGTCCCAGGCCTTTTGTTCAGCAGCCGTGAAAGTTGGTCTTGCATCCGGCGATGT
>JBGQCW010000325.1:0-3110 GCA_041495565.1 Candidatus Acidiferrum sp. | reverse complement strand
GGCGTATCCACAATGTTGATCTTTATATTATGGAAAAAGAGCGCCGTGTTCTTCGCGAGAATGGTGATGCCGCGCTCGCGTTCCAGGTCGTTCGAATCCATCACGCGGTCGACGACGGCTTCGTTCGCGCGGAAAATCCCGCTCTGCCGCAGCATGGCGTCGACCAGCGTGGTCTTGCCGTGGTCCACGTGCGCGATGATGGCGATGTTGCGAATCTCTTGACTCATAGTTTCTGCTTCTGATGATCCCGGCCGGGCCAGGTTCAAGTCCTCTAAAGACAAAAATAGCTGCTGAAACAACCAGCAGCCCGGACGAAGGTCCTTTTCTGTATGTTGACCGCTTGGCGGTCACACATCCTTAGGTGCGGTCCAGCAACCTACAGTTTAGCAGACTGGCTCCCTTGCAGCCAGCAAAGTAGGACAGGCATTCCTGCCTGTTCGCTTCCTGTTCTCTCGATCTTCGAATAGGACAGACAAGAATGTCTGTCCCACCATGCTATTCCACGCGCAGAGCAATGATCGGATCGACTCGTGCCGCGCGCCGCGCTGGCACGTAGCACGCAATCAGTGTGGCGGCACTAATCACGATGGCCACACCCACAAACGTGATTGGGTCCGTCGGTCCGACTTCGAAGAGGAGCCTCTGCAGAAGTCGCGTGAGCGCCAACGCGCCGAGCAGTCCGAACGCCACGCCAACCAAAGCGAGAGCCATTCCCTGGCCCAAGATCATGCGCAGGATTTCTCCGGGGCGCGCGCCGATAGCCATGCGCACGCCGATCTCGTGCCTCCGCTGGCCGACCGCCAGCGCCATCACTCCGCCGATCCCCGTCGCGGCAATGGTCAAAGCCAATAAGGCAAAAAGACTCAGCAAATTCGACGTTAGCCGCGGAGCCGCAACTGATTCTGCGCGCACTTGCTCCATGGAACGCACGCGCGCGGCGGGCTGGTTGGGATCCACCGCATACAGCAACTCTATAATTCCACGCGCGACGCTCATCGGCTCGACTGTGGTCTTCACTTCCACGATCGCGTCCAACAGCGGACTCTGCGCCAGCGGCACGTAGATCTCATCGGCCGCATCTTTGTCCAAGCCGTACTGCTTGACGTCCCCCACGACTCCGACGATCTGTGTCCAAGTTTTCCCGCCATCCGTCGAGAAGCGCTTGCCGACCGGATCCCGCGAACCCCAGAAGTGCCGCGCCGCCGTGCGATTCACGGCCGCCACAATCGGAGTATCCGGCCGGTCGTTCCGCGCGAAAGCACGCCCTTCGAGAATCGGGATGTGCAACGTCTCAAAATAGCTCGGACTGACAACACGAAAATCCGCGACGGGAAGCGCTTGTCCGGGCACGGGTGTCTGTCCTTCGATCTGGAAGTCCCCCATCATCTGCATGCCGTTGGTCAGAGGGATCATCATCGAGGCCGCTGCCGATTTCACTCCACTTTGCGCCTGGACCTTTTCGAGGAAAGTCTCGAAGAAGGCGCGCTGCTTGTCGTTCGTGTTATACTTGGTGAAGTCCAGACCAATCTGCATCGTCAGCACGTTTTCCGGCTGGAAGCCCGGATCCACATGCTGGAGTTTCTGGAAGCTGCGCAGCATCAATCCCGCGCCAATCAGAAGTAGAAAAGACACCGCCACTTGCGCTACGATCAGCAGGCTCCGCATTCTCCGCCGGCCGACCCCGATCGTCGATTGCGCGCCGCCTTCTTTCAAGCTGCTTACCACCGTTTCACGCGCGGCCAGGGCGGGAGCGGTTCCGGAGAGCAAGCTCGTTAGGACAGCCACTGCGAGCGTAAAGACCAGCACCGTGGCGTCCATGTGAATTTCCCGCGCCCGCGGTGTGAACCGCGTGGCAAAACTCACCAGCAGGTTCAGCGCACCCCAGGAAAAAAGCAGGCCCAGCCCGCCGCCGATCACCGCCAGTAGCGAACTTTCCGTCAGCAATTGGCGGAACATCCGCACGCGTCCCGCACCCAAGGCTGCGCGGACGGCCAGCTCTCGTTCTCGGCGCACCATTCGCGCGAGGTTCAGATTCGCAACGTTGGCGCACGCAATGAGCAGCACGAATCCCGCCGCTCCGAGTAGCACCAGCATCGTTGGGCGCGCGTTGTGCGTGAGCTGTTCCTCGAGCGATGTCGTCCGTATCGAATAATCAATGGACGGCGGGTAATCGTTGGGGTACGCCCGTTGCAAATTGGCCGCGACACTGTTCAAGTCCGCCTGCGACTGGCTCACGCTCATTCCCGGTTTCATGCGGCCGAACACTTGCATCATGCGCGCTTGCCGGTTGGCGATGAATGCGGGACGCGAACGGAAAGGGCACGCCGTCGTCGGCATGTACACATCGTTCTCGTCCGGATATTGCGGCACTGGCGGCAGAATTCCCACGACCGTATGCAACTTGTCGTTCATGGTGAACGTCTTGTTGACCACCGTGGGATCGCCGCCGAAACTTCGGATCCAGTATTCGTAGCTGAGCATCAGCACAGCCGGGGAGCCGGGTTGTTCGTCACCCGAGCGAAAACTCCGGCCGAACAGCGGCTTTATCCCGAACACATCGAAGTAATTCCAGCTGACCACGCCGGTTTCCACGCGCTCCGGCTCGCTGCGCCCCAGCAGGATGAAATTCATGTTGTGGTATTCGACTAGGCCGTCCAGGGAATGGCTTTGCGTGCGGTAGTCATTGGTTTCTGCTACCGAAAAGGGTTGGTGCAGGAGTCCCGCGTGCGGGGCCTGCTGCTCCAGCGTCACCAGGCGGTTGCCGTGTTCGTACGGCAGCGGTTTCAGCAGCACCGCGTTGACCACGCTGAAGATCGCCGAGTTGGCGCCAATTCCCAGGCCCAGCGTGAGTACCGCCACCAGCGTGAACCCCGGATTCTTGCGCATCATGCGCAGCGCGAATCCCGCATCCTGCGCGAACATCGCGGCATGCTCGCCGGGCGCGGTCTTGAAAATTCCCACAATCGTTTCCCACCACAGCCGCAAGACACCCGCGGCTCCGCCACGGCGTCCTGCTTCCTTATGTTGTTCGTGGAAAACCGTTTCCATTTCCGGGCCGAAATCGCCGCGAAAATCGAAGGGGAGAAGTCGCAACAGCGCTCGATAGAAGC
>JBGQCW010000324.1:0-3114 GCA_041495565.1 Candidatus Acidiferrum sp. | reverse complement strand
TTGGCGGAGGCGTGTGGAAGTCGAATCCACCATTCGACCCGCGAAGGACCGAATCGCCGGCTTTGAAGGCCGGGAAAGTCACCGGACTCTTTTCGCCTCCGGGAGAAGTATAACGTGGATGGGTTTGGGGAGCGGAGGGTGAGGGAGTGGTGGGCGAGGAGAGCGGCCCGTTAAGAAAAGGCGCCCGCCTCGGAAGGCGGCCGCTACAACAGCAAGAGCGACGAGGCACACGGGCAGGAGAAGAGAAAGATGCCGGGCTTCCCGACACAAACCTTCGGGACCCCCACAAACCGGCGGAAAGCCCGGCGCTACAGGTTGCGCGCGGGTGGGTAGGACAGAGAAAAGGTAGATCAGGCGAGCCAGAGAGATCAGGCGCGGGCGGAGGCCACTTCTGCGGCTTGCTGCGTGCGGATCAAGGCCGCAACGAGGTCGTAGAGCGCAGAACTGGTGCAAACTTCGTAATAGGGATGCGAAGTGGCTCCACCGATTTTGCCATCCGGAAGCAATTGCCGGGCGAAAGCCTTTCGCAGAACAAGCAGTTCCACGGACTCGCCCAGGGGCACTTCCCCGTAATACAAAGTGACGCTTTGTTTGCCCCAAGGCATCTCGAGCTTAGTCTCAATGGAGTCGAGGGAGATTTCCTCGGAGAGCTTTTGAAAGCCTTCCTCGTTGAGTTCGATGCCGTTGTGGTTGTAGCGCACCAGAAATTCGTCTAATTCTTCCGCCGATGCGCCTTCCATGGTATTGAGAAACTGAAAAATGGAAAAGTGAGATTTCTGTTTGGAGAGCATGCGCTTGGCAAGCTTCGCGCAGCCAGAGAGACGGTCAGATATATTCAATGCTTTCGAAATCATGATGCGGGAATCGCCGTCGGTCCAGTAGGTGGGCGCCGAACCCTGAAAAGCGACGCCCAAGCCGAGTTCGAGCGCAGGGAGATCGCTGGTGGAGGCCTGCTCATTGTAGGAATTACAAACCGCAAGAATCTGGCGCGCGAGGATGCAGGCCTTGGCCACGGGGCGCGCATACGCGATGGTCGCTTCCGTTTCAAAAACAGCAAGAATAATGGCGTCGCCTTCAATAAAGACTTTTTTGGCGGAGTAGCGGTCCAGGAGCTTCTTGACGGGCTCATGCAAATTCAGGCTGAAGTGCGAAGCGGGGCTTAAGCCGCGTGACAACAGATCCTGCGTCATCCTCGTCGAGCCGCGCACGTCGGCCTTGATGATGACGTGCGAAACGACATTGTCCTGCTGCGGCCTGGCTTCGTCCGGGAGCACGCACTCGTACAGCCGATTGTTCAACCGGGATAGCTCGCGGGCCTTTTCCGTGGTGACCAGGTTGATTCGCTCCATGCAGGTGGTCAGATGCTCCGCGTCACGGAGATCTCTCCGCAGGCGGAGGAAGTCGTTAGCGAAGCGCAAAACGAAAGCCTGCATCTCTTCGCGGGAATAGCGCCGGATCTTTTTCGAAAGCTCCTCGATCACCTTGAGGGACAATTTCTTCGCGGGCACTTGCTTAATGACCTGCTCGACCTGCTTCAACTCCTCTTTGGAGACCAGCGCCTTACGGAGCTGCTGCAGGTGGACAGGCGGGCAGTAGTCGGAAGCAATCGGCCGGATTTCGTAGCTTGCGAGGACGTGATACAGGATCTCATGCTGTTCCAAGCGCTCGAGGAGCTGCGACAGCAGCCGCGCGCGCATCGGGGCTTCCGCATCCGTGCCGGAACTTGCGTCGAACAGGCGTTTGGCGTTTTCCGGATCGTTGAGGTACGCACCAAGCTTGCCGGAGTGATCCTTGACGAAGAAATCGAGTTTCTGCCGCGCCGAGTCAATCTGCGGCCCTAATTCTTCGAGCTTGCACTCCTGATGCTTGAGCCGCAGCTCGAGGTCGTTGAGCGATGCTTTCAGATCGGCGGGGTCGTCCGAATTCAGAAATTTCGAGAAGAAACCTTCGCCCCGCTCGAGGCGCTTGCGGGTATTTTCGCGCTGCTCTTCGAGGCCGGCGATGTCATTGCGGGTGGCCTGAACCGATTCCAGCAGAGCGGTATGCGCCTGGATCGCTTCGGTGTGCGATGGCTCATGGTTCAGTGTAATGCCGGCTTCCCGCAGAAAATCCTGGAAGAGCGCGTCCATGGCCTCGAAGCGGTCGGGGTCGCGAACGTAGTTCCCGAGCAGGATGTAGTGCTCCAAAAAGAATACGTCGTCCCTCATCCCGTCGAGGAAGACCAGGCGATTCTTGCAGAGCTCATAGAAGGGCGCGTAATCTTCCCCAAAAAGAGCGCGGCGTGTTTTGGAGATGACGTTTTCTTCGACGTCCGCGACAATTTGCGCCACCTGCTGCCCGACGCGGCGGATGACGGCGCGCCGCGTGGACTGCAGCTCCGACAACCGCGCTTTGATTACGTGCGCCTGCTGGCTGCGTTCGAAGTGCTCGCCACGCTGGCGGATCCACTCCTTGCCTTCGAGAATGAGGTTGGCAAATTGGTTGCCCATTTCAAACGTCAGAAACTTCAGGAGGGACAAGCGGAAGAGGAGATCTATCTCAATGTTCTTGTGATACTTGGCCTGGGTCAGGGCGCTTTGCAGAAGCTCGGAAAGCAGTTTGCGGAAGCTGGCGCTGTCTGGTCCTTTGGTGCTGCGGAGCTCGATGCCGGAGAAGTAGGTAGCGCTGGTGCTTTGGCGGATGAGATCGAAAAGATAGTCGCGCGCCGCCTGGACGAATCTGGGGCTCAGGAACACGTCGTGGTGAATGTTATCCACGCCGATCGCCAGCGACCCCATGGGGATCGTGACGTTGTAGCTCTTGAGTTCGATCCGGGCCGATTCGCTTGCGCTGGGTGTTGCGAGTTCGTTGGCCATGCACTTTCCCGGAAGGGGCTATTTCTAAGCTAGCAGCCGCGACCGGACTGGGCAAGGAATCCCGCCGGGTTCGTAACCAGAGAGTAAGGAGAGACCCAGGGGCGGCAGGCCACCGGGCGGCTAGCTAGAGGACCGTAATTCGGCGGGAATCGCCCCCCAGGTGCTCCAACCGGACGCGGACCTGCGGCCAAGGGGATGGCAGGGGAAAGCGTTCCGACCACTCCACAATGGCCACGGAGGGGGTGGTGAACATGTCCTC
>JBGQCW010000323.1:0-3123 GCA_041495565.1 Candidatus Acidiferrum sp. | reverse complement strand
TTTTACGCTCGGCGGAACGGGCGGATCCATCGCCTACAACAAGGAAGAGTTTGGCGAAGCCATCGCGCACGCGCTGGACATGAGCCCGGTGCATGAAGCGCTCGTCGAAGAATCCGTCCTCGGCTGGAAAGAGTACGAGCTCGAAGTAATGCGCGATTTTCGAGACAACTTCGTGGTGGTCTGCTCGATTGAGAACTTTGACCCCATGGGCGTGCACACCGGCGATTCCATCACCGTGGCGCCCGCGCAGACGCTGACGGACAAGGAATATCAGCGCATGCGCGATGCTGCGGCGGCGATTGTCCGCGAAGTGGGCGTGGAAACGGGCGGTTCGAACGTACAGTTCGCCGTAAATCCGGAAAACGGCCGCATGGTTGTAATCGAGATGAACCCTCGCGTCTCGCGAAGTTCGGCGCTGGCCAGCAAGGCGACGGGCTTCCCGATTGCAAAAATCGCGGCGCGCCTGGCCGTAGGCATGACCCTCGACGAAATTCCGAACGACATCACGAAAAAAACGCCGGCATGCTTCGAGCCGACGATCGACTACGTCGTTGTAAAAATTCCGAAATGGCAATTCGAAAAATTCCCTGGCGCGGATAGCACCCTCGGAACGCAGATGAAATCGGTCGGCGAAGTCATGGCCATCGGGCGAACCTTCAAGGAAGCTCTGCAGAAGGGAATTCGTTCCCTGGAGCCGAGCACGCCGTGGCGCGCCCCAACCGAAACACCGGATTCGCTGCTGCGCGAAAAGCTGGCCACGCCCCGGCCGGACCGCATTCACTGGCTGCTGACGGCCATGGAGCGCGGGCTGCCGGCCCAAGAGATTTGCGATCTCACCAAGATCGATCCGTGGTTCATCCATCAGATCGAAGAATTGACGGCGGTGAACTGCCGCGCGGCCAGCGTGACGGTGGAGACCGCGTCAAAGGATTTGCTGCGCGAAGTGAAGCGCAACGGGACGAGCGACGAACAATTGGCGCAAATCTGGAGAACCACGCCCGCCTCCGTGCGGCTGCAACGCGCGCGCTACGGTGTTGCGCCGGTCTTCAAGCGCGTGGATACCTGCGCCGCGGAATTCGAATCATTCACGCCATATTTGTATTCGACGTACGAGGACGAAGACGAAGCGGATCCGCAAGCGCGCCCTAAAATTATGATCTTGGGAAGCGGGCCGAACCGCATCGGGCAGGGAATCGAATTCGATTACTGCTGCTGTCACGCCGCGTACGCGCTGCGCGAAGACGGGTTCGAAACCATCATGGTGAATTGCAATCCGGAGACGGTCTCCACGGACTACGATACCTCCGACCGCTTGTATTTCGAACCGCTGACGCTCGAAGACGTTCTTGCCATTGTCGAGCGTGAGAAGCCGCAGGGAGTCATCGTGCAGTTCGGCGGGCAGACTCCGCTGAATCTGGCGCTTGAGCTGAAGCGCAACGGCGTGCCGATTGTGGGCACGGCCCCGGAATCAATTGATCTTGCCGAGGACCGCCGTCGGTTCGGCCGCTTGCTCGAAGAGCTGAAAATTCCTCAGCCGCGCAATGGCACCGCGCTGGTGCCGGAAGAAGCGGCGCGCGTGGCGGGAGAAATCGGCCTGCCCGTGCTGGTGCGGCCGAGCTACGTCCTGGGCGGACGCGCCATGGTGATCGCGTACGACGTGAACACCGTGCAGGAATATGTCGCGCAAGCCGCGCTGATGGGCCCGGCGCGACCGGTGCTGATCGATCAGTTTCTGGAAGAAGCGACGGAAGTGGACGTGGACGCGCTGGCCGATGGAACCGATGTGATCATCGGCGGCATCATGGAGCACATCGAAGAGGCCGGCGTACACTCCGGAGATTCTTCCTGTGTTCTTCCTCCGGTCAGCTTGTCGCCCGCCGTTCTCGATACGATTCGCGAATATACCAAGCGGCTGGCGCTGGCTTTGAAAGTGGTTGGGCTGATGAATGTGCAGTACGCGATTCAGCGCGACACGGTCTTCGTGCTGGAAGTGAATCCGCGCGCGTCGCGGACGGTACCCTTCGTAAGCAAAGCCACGGGAGTGCCGTTGGCGAAAGTGGCGGCGCGGTTGATGGCGGGGAAGAAGCTGGCATCCATGAATCTGCCGATTGTGCTCCACAACGGCGTGGCGGAAGTCGCGGTGCATGAATTTTATTCGGTCAAGTCGCCGGTCTTTCCGTTCAACAAATTCCGCGGCGTCGATACGATCCTCGGACCGGAAATGCGCTCGACCGGTGAAGTGATGGGGATTTCGACTTCCTACGGACAGGCATTTGCGAAGGCGCAGCTCGCCGCGGGGCAGCGATTGCCACGCAAGGGCACGGTCTTCCTCAGCGTGAACGATCGCGATAAGAAGCACTTGGCAACTCTCGGAAAAGAATTAGCGACATTGGGTTTTCATCTGCTTGCGACGCGCGGAACCGCCGCAGCGCTGGAGGCCGCCGGCATCGAGGCCGAAGCCGTATTCAAGGTGAACGAAGGCCGGCCGAATATCGTGGACCTTGTGAAAACAGGAAAGATCGATCTGGTCATCAATACGCCGCTGGGACGCGAGTCGTTCTACGACGAGAAATCGATCCGGCGCGCGGCGATCCGCTACAACATTCCGTGCATCACGACGCTCGCGGCCGCGCATGCGGCGGCGCGCGGGATTCGTGCGCTGCTCGAGCAGGGCACGGAAGTGGCCGCATTGCAGGATTTGCACCGTGGACGCGCCGCCGCTTCCACTGTGCCTGGCGCAGGAGATTAAGGCATGGATTGCTCTGGAGTTTTTCCCGCACTAACTACGCCGTTTGCAGACGATGGTTCCGTTTCGCTTGCAGACCTCAAACACAACATTCAGCGGTACAACGAAACGGGCCTGGCCGGGTATGTCGTGCTGGGCTCGACCGGGGAATCGGTGCTGCTCCGGCAAGCGGAGATGGACGGCATCCTCGTCACGGTAAAAGAATCTGCTGCGAAGAGCAAAAAACTGATTGCCGGCACGGGCGCTGAATCGACGGCGGAAACCATCGAGCGAACCAAGCGCGCTGCGGAGCTGGGTTATCACGTAGCGTTGGTGAAGACGCCGCACTACTACAAGCCGGCGTATAAGCCCGATGTGTTAATTGCGCATTACCGGCG
>JBGQCW010000322.1:0-3125 GCA_041495565.1 Candidatus Acidiferrum sp. | reverse complement strand
GCCTAGCTAGCAGCCTAGTTCGCTCACATCATTCCGGCCGCAACGAATACCGAGGTGCCCCATGGCGACAGCTTCCGTTGTAAACCGTCGTGACTTTCTGAAGACGAGCGCAGTTGGAGGAACCGCGCTCGTCATCGGTCTCTACCTGCCAGGAAAATTTGAAGCGCTTGCGGCCGCGCCGCCCGCGGAATCCGCGGCGCTGAACGCCTGGGTGCATATCTCTCACGACGACACCGTAACGCTGCTGATCGACAAGTCCGAGATGGGCCAGGGCGTCATCACCTCTCTCGCGATGCTGCTCGCGGAAGAGCTTGAATTCGATTGGAAAAAAGTCAAGACGGAGTTCGCTCCTGCCGCGCCGCCGTACTTCAATCCGCTCTTCGGAGTCCAGGGCACGGGGGGAAGCACAAGCATCCGCGCGTCTTGGGGACCGCTGACAAAAGCGGGAGCCGCCGCGCGCGAAATGCTGATCGCCGCAGCGGCGCAGCAGTGGTACGTGGAGCCCTCCGCGTGTCATGCGGAGAATGGCGCCGTCGTGCATACCGCGACGAGCAAACGGCTTGGTTATGGCGCGCTGGTGGAAGAAGCGGCGAAACTTCCTGTCCCCGCCAATCCGCCTTTGAAGGATCCGAAAAACTACAAATACATCGGCAAGCCGGTGAAGCGCCTCGATACGCCTTCGAAGGTGAACGGAAAGGCTGGCTTCGGGATCGACGTTCGCCTCCCCAACATCCAGCACGCCGTGGTGGCGCGTTGCCCCGTGATTGGCGGCAAGGTGAAAAGCTTTGACGATTCCAAAGCGAAAGCGGTTCGCGGCGTGAAGCAAGTCGTGCAAATCTCCACCGGCATCGCCGTGGTTGCGGACAACACCTGGTCGGCAATGCAAGGAAGCCGCGCTTTGCAAATCACCTGGGAGGAGGGCGCGAACGCCGCCGTCTCCACCGACTCCATTCGAAAGCGCTATCTCGAGCAAGCCGAAAAGCCGGGCGCCATCGCGCGCAAGGATGGCGACGCAGATGCCGCCCTTGCCGGCGCCGCAAAAAAAGTCGAAGCCGCTTACGAAGTTCCTTTCCTTGCCCACGCCACCATGGAGCCCATGAATTGCGCGGCGGATGTCCGCGCCGATGGCTGCGATGTCTACGCGCCAACTCAGTTCCAAACGATCAATCAAATGACCGCCGCGAGAATCACCGGCCTCAAACCAGAACAAGTGCGCATCCATACGACTTTTCTCGGCGGTGGATTCGGCCGGCGCTCGGAGCAGGATTTCATCACGGAAGCGGTGGAGATTTCGAAAGCGGCCGGCGTACCTGTGCAGGTGACGTGGTCCCGCGAAGACGACATCCAGCACGATTTTTACCGGCCCGCGGCTTACACTAAGCTGGTTGCCGGGCTCGATACGGATGGCTGGCCCGTCGCGTGGAAGAGCCGCATCGTCTGCCCGTCGATTATGTCGCGTTTCTTTCCTGGCTCGGTAAAGAACGGCATCGATGAAAGTTCCGTGGAAGGCCAGGCCAACATCAAATATGGCATCCCCAATTATCTCTTCGAATACGCGTTGACGGACACGGGCATCCCCGTTGGTTTCTGGCGCTCCGTTGGAAATTCGCAGAACGGCTACATCACGGAATGTTTTGTCGACGAGCTCGCCAAGGCTGGCGGCAAAGATCCAGTCGAATTCCGCCGCAAACTATTGGCCAACGCACCGCGCCACCGTGGCGTGCTGGAATTGGCCGCTTCGAAAGCAGGGTGGGGCCAGCCGCTGCCCGCGGGGCGCACGCGAGGAATTGCGGTCGTCGAATCGTTCGGGAGTTTTGTCGCCGAAGTCGCGGAAGTCAGCGTCAACCGCAGCATCGGCGAAGTGCGCGTTCATCGCGTGGTCTGCGCAATTGACTGCGGCCGGCACGTGAATCCCGATACCATCGCGGCGCAGATGGAAGGCGGCATCGCCTTCGGCTTGACTGCCGTTTTGAAGGGCCTGATCACCATCGACAAGGGACGCGTCCAGCAGAGCAATTTCCACGATTATGAAATGCTGCGGCTGAACGAAATGCCGCAAGTCGAAGTTCACATCGTGCCGAGCAACGAACCGCCGGGCGGCGTTGGCGAACCCGGAACTCCGCCGATCGCGCCCGCGGTGTGCAACGCGATTTTTGCGGCCACCGGCAAGCCGATTCGGCGACTGCCCATCCGCGCCGAAGATTTGGCCTAATCATGCCGCCATCCCTCCCTGTAGCGGCCGCCTTCTGAGGCGGGCGCCTTTCTCCTTCTTCGCACTTTCCCGTTCTCTCTCCCGTAGCGCCGGCATCCCTGCCGGCTCCTTGCAGGTGCCCCGTAGGGACGGCCTTCCGAGGCCGTCCGCTCTGTTTCCCCTCGTTACATGCGGTCGCTGGTTAGAAACGCGCGTCAATCGCTTTCGGTCTTTTCGTCCTCGGAAGCAGGCTCGCCGGGCAGCGTGTCATCTTTTTCGGCGCGCCGCTTCTGCACCAGAACGTGTTCGGTGCGGTTCGGCTGAATCGCTTTGTCCAAGCCCACCATCGCCGCTCCCAGCAGCGATTTTTTCTTCGCCTCTTCTTCGAACTCTTCCTCCGTCATTTGTTCGTGCCGGCCGGGACTGCCCAGAACAACAATCAATCCAACGATCAGCGCCACGACCACAGCGATTAAGAAAAAGATTGCCATCGCTTCGTTAGCCTCAGAAAGACGATTATGCCGGAGTTTTCACAGCGCATCCACTTCCCAATTCCAGCAGATTGCAATTTGTCTCTGCGAGCGAGAACGCATATCCTCTCCAGGCCATCTTTGCGCCATCATGAGCTTGCATTCGATTCTCGTCGCAAACCTTCTCTCGCTGCTCTCACTGGCCATCTGGGTTTACCTTGCGTTCCTGCGCGGAAACTTTTGGCGGCTGGAAGAAGACGACATTGCGCCGAAGCCGCGCGAGAACTGGCCGAACGTCGTGGCCATCGTTCCGGCTCGCAACAAAGCCGCAACCATTGCCCGCGCCGTCGCCAGCCTCCTCAGCCAGGACTATCCCGGAGAGTTTTCCATTATCGTCGTTGACGACCACAGCAATGACGGAACCGCCGCGCTGGCGCGGAAAGCCGCGGAAGAGGCAGGTGCAG
>JBGQCW010000321.1:0-3128 GCA_041495565.1 Candidatus Acidiferrum sp. | reverse complement strand
GCCACGGAAATCCAGAATGGCATCCCGCGCTGGCGCGCCTCATGGATGAGGTGGACGAGTTGGACGGAGTCCAGATCGAAGAGAGGCTCGCCAGACTGCGGGTCGGTAGTCTTGGGATAATCGCCCGTCAGGGCCAGAACATTTTCGATGCCGAGTGCATGAAGATCCTCCAACGTCTTCCACACGCTTGCTCGTTCCCGGCCGACGCAAGTGAGGTGGATATTCGGAGTGAGTCCGCGCGCTCGCGCGGCTGTGCCAACTCGAACGGGATCGTGACCAAGTGCGCCGCCGGCATAACTCGTAATGCTCCCGGCCACCACGCCGGGCACCAGCGCCAGTTTGGAGGCGACATCAAGGAGGCGCGCCTCTCGCGTCAGGCGGCTCGCCACCAATTCCACGACGTAGCAGAATCGGCCCGCGATCAAAGATTCCCGCAATGGGTTTGGCGCAACCATGTCAGTGTTTCAATTCCTTTCGGACCATGCGGGTTCCTTCCACCATCGCCGCGAGCTTCGCGAAAGCAACGTCCCGGGGCAGGTGCAGGCATCCGCAATCGGGCAAAACGAAAAGCCGCTCCGCCGGTATCACCTCGAGCGCTTTTCGAATGCGCTCGGCAACGAGGTCTGGCGTTTCAATGGCCTGCGTCTTCACATCGATCACGCCCACGCCCAGTTCGAATTGCGCCGGTAGTTCTCGAAATAGTTCCAGGTCCTCGCCTCCGCGGCGGGCGAATTCCAGAGTGAGCTGATGCACCTTCGCGTCCAGAATCCTGGGGAATAAATACTTGTAGCTGCCTTCCCAGGAGGGCTTCCCATATCGATTCCCGTAGCAGATGTGGACGGCGATCTTGGCATCCACTCCTTCTACGAGAAGATTCAGGGCCTTCACTCCCCACGCAAGATCCTCGGGGAATCCCGAATAATAAGGCTCATCGATTTGGATGAATCGTGCTCCAGCCTTCGCAAGCTGTTTCAGTTCGGGATTCATGACCCGCGCGAGGTCCATGGCGAACTCTTCTTCGCTCGGGTAGTGCTCGTTACGGATGCGTTTGGACAAAGAATGGGGCCCGGTGATGCAGAATTTTGTTTCTCGATCCGTATTAGCGCGGAGAAACCGGAAATCTTCCACCAACCCCAAGGGAGCCGCGGGAAGTTTTCCAAGCACGGTGCTGTTATAGAAATCGTAATAAAATTTCTTGGAAGAGTGGTCGATCTGCACACCGGGAAGCCGTTCGACAAAATAGTCGATCATGTTGTCGCGCCGCAACTCCCCATCGGTGATGATGTCGAGGCCGGCGATCTCCTGGTCCTTGATCGCAGCTTTGACGGCCGTGTCGTGGATCTCATCGAGATCGCGGCGGCTGATCCGCCGGGCAAAGTACTCGGTCTTCAGCCGCTCCAGCCAGCCCGGCATCGAGTAACTGCCAACTACCGTCGTGGGAAGCAGGGGAAGATTCATCGGCATTACTCCCGTTGCGTCGTGTAGAGAATCGACGTGTGCGAACCCTTCCGATAGTGGAACGGGGCGAAGTGTACGTCGTATCCTGCCCGTTCCCCGACTTCCCGGAGCAAAACGCCATTCACCCAATTCACGATCGATCCATCCAATTTTCCCGGCCCATGAAATCCCAGCCGGTACTGATTAAAGTTTGTGACGAAAATATCCTGCACCTGCAAAAAACCCCGTGGATAGAGCAGCGGAAGCGTGTTCCGAAAGCTTTCCAGCGCGCCGGAACTCAGATGAAAACGAACGTCGCTCGGCGCTTCCCGCAAAATATCCTCTAGATGCGCCTGGGGCAGGCCGCCGGGAAGTAAAGCCTCCGGCAGATCGTCGAGATCCACGAGCCGCTCCTCGAGTCGCATGGCCTTCCAGATCTCCTGCCAAAAGGCCAGACCGCGTTGGCGGTCAGCGAGGTAGTCTGGTCCTCCCTCCAGCAAGCGGTTCACAGTCCGGGCAATTTCGGCCAACGGTATTTCAAACTCCTTGCCAATCCGTTGTGCGTCAGCCGAAGAAACATAGGCTCTGACCTGAACCGCATAAAGACGGCCATCTCTGCGGGCGATCTCCTCATCCGGGAGGTTGTCGTACACATTGGTCAAATGAATGTGAAGAATCTTGTGGCGGAGAAAAGCGAGATTCTTCAGCGGATTGAGCGCATCCAGAACAACAAAGCTGCACAGATCGAGGTGTTCTTGGACGGCGGGCCTGGATCGTTCCAGAGTGGAGAGTGAATAGTCGCCCAGAAGAAATTTCAGGCGCGGATAATACTTGGTTCCGCGTTGCTGATCGAGCGCCCGAAACCGGTCCAGCCAGAGACCGGACCGCTTCCCCATCCCCACTCCAATCTCCAATACAATTATTTCCTCGGGCAATTGATTCCGGTTTTCCAGATCCCTCAGCAAGGTCCAAAAATCGGCGACACAATCTGCCACCGCAGCGGGATGGTTTGCGTCGGACTTCCCTCCCGGAAGCGCCTGGTCGTAGGGCCGGCCGGTGAACTGCTCCCAGTCCGCCAAACGGTGCCAATAAAGCCGGTTGAATCCCCACGCGATGCTGTCGCGAAAAGACAGGAAGTCTTCCAGGATTAGCCGGTCTTGATCCTTCGCCGGCTGCGCCCCGATGCTGGTCATCGTTCGTAAGATCTCCGCGCGAAGCACTCCGGGCGCCACTTGACGGGTATCGATATGCATCTCGATTGGAAAAACGCGCTCGTGCCGCTCGCTGGCCACTTTCATAACCGTCACGCATTCTCGGAAATTCTGGCGGTACTGAATCCAATCTAGATGGACTCGCAGGTTGGCAAACTGATCCTGCTCCAAGTGGCCTTCATCCAGCAGCGAGTAAAATGTATCGACCACCTCTTGCGCCGTGGTCGCCGCCGATGTCCGTTGAAGATGGTTTAGCTGCAAAATCATATTTCTCTCACCACGCAAATGCCTGCAATTCCAGCCACGGTCGTCCGCTCCCGCTAGACTGCGGCCGCCTGCTTGGCAACCACGGCCTTGACCGCCGCAACAATTTTCTCTTCATTCGGCAGCACGTAATTTTCCAGTGGCTCGCTGAACGGAATCGAAGTGTCGAGAGCCGTCACCATCTTTATAGGAGCCTTCAGGGCGCTGCTGCCGTGT
>JBGQCW010000320.1:0-3141 GCA_041495565.1 Candidatus Acidiferrum sp. | reverse complement strand
CTCTGGCGTCAACATGCCTATCAGTCTTTTTTTGGCAGTTCTTAAATCTTTGATGGGTAGAAGGAGTGCGCGCATGGGAATCGTTCAGTAGGAGCCTTCGTTGTAAGTCACGTGGCTCTCGGTCCTTAACAATTGTAATTGTGCGGCTGCTGCTTGCGTCTCCCCGTCCGCTGCATCGAACATGCGCCGAATCTTGTACGTGGTCGTGCGCTCCGCCGGGACTCGCCCGATCGATCGAATCCTGGCGCGAAATTCCTCCGGCGACACGTACTCGCCAAAAGTGGCACCGGCGGCTTTCGAAATACTCTCTTCCATTAATGTTCCGCTGAAATCGTTTGCGCCGGCCCGCAAACACGCGAGCGACATTTCAAATCCAAGTTTTACCCAGGAGACTTGCAAATTCTTGATCGCTCCATGGAGCAACACTCGCGCCAGCGCGTGCACCCGCAAGTGTTCCTCGCGCTTCGCACCGGGCCGCGCTCCGCCGTGACGGTACAGCCGGGTATTTTCATGGATGAAACCCAGCGGGACAAACTCAGTGAAACCGCCGGTGCGCTTCTGGATCGATCGCAACAAGAGAATATGGCGCACCCAATCGGCCGGCTCTTCGACGTGCCCGTACATCATCGTGGAAGTGGTGGGGATGCCCAATTGATGTGCGGTGGTGATGATTTCCACCCAGCGCGCTGCCGGCAACTTGTTGGGGCTCAGTTCCTGCCTCACGCGATCGTCCAGAATCTCCGCCGCCGTTCCAGGGATGCTTCCGAGCCCCTCGTCTTTCATCATTTGCAGGTAATCGCGCAGCGGCATGCCGGTCTTTGCTATGCCGAAATCAATCTCCATCGGCGAGAAGGCGTGCACATGCATCTCGGGAATCGCGCGTTTGATGGCGCGCAAAAGATCGCGATAAAAGAAGCCGCCGAGGTCCCGCGGCAATCCGCCTTGAATGCAAACCTCAGTCGCGCCGCGTTCCCAGGCTTCGCGCGACCTGCGAACCACTTCTTCGAAGGAAAGAAAATAGGCGTCCGCCGCGCCGGGCCCGCGTCCAAATCCACAAAAACTACAGCCCACGAAACAGACATTTGTGAAATTGATGTTGCGATTCACAACGTAGGTGATCGCGTCCCCCACTGTCTCTCGCCGCAAGTGGTCCGCGACCGCCACAAGAGCTTCCAATGCTGCGCCTTCCGCCGTCGCAAGCCTCAGTCCCTGCTCAAACGTCAACTCGCCTCCACCCAACACTGCGTGGAGACACTCGCGCACTTCCCCTGGGCAGGCCTCAACAGTCGCTAAAGCATTTTCGTTCATCGTGTGCGTCGCCATTTCATCCGTATCCTACCAGAGGAGAGCACTTGCGTGCTCGCAGCAGAGCAGTCGAACGACTCCGGGCTGGCCCGGGCAGCCTGCATCCATTAACATACGTGCTAGACAATGAAACGCGGCTCTATTCTCATCCTGATCGCTCTTGTGGTCCTGGGCGTCGCGGTTGCCTTCGCGGCTTCGGTCCTTCATGGCGGCCTAAGTTCCCGGGCAGCTCCGAGCAAGCTCGAAACGGTGATGGCGCGCAATGCCCGTCATTTCGCAATATCTTCGCGCGCGCGTTTGGCCCAAAATCCTGTGCTCGCCTCACCGGAAGATTTGCGCGACGCGCGACTGCACTTCGCGGATCACTGCGCGATTTGCCACGGTAACGACGGCAGCGGCCGGACGATGATCGGTGGCGGTCTCTACCCCAAGCCGCCCGATTTGCGCCTGCCGGAAACGCAAGACCTCACGGACGGCGAGCTCTTCTGGATTATCGAGAACGGCGTGCGCTTTACGGGAATGCCGGCATTCGCCAATGCTGGCCAACATGGCGGCGAACTGGATAGCTGGAAGCTGGTTCACTTTATCCGCCACTTGCCGCACCTCAGCGCAGCGGAACGCGTTGAAATGGAACGTTACAATCCCAAAGGTCTTGACGACCGCGCCGAAGAACAGCGTGAAAACGAATTCTTGAACGGAGCAACACCAAAGGCAAGACCGGAATCACAGAATCATCATCTGCAATGAGGTGGTGAGATGTTAACCACTAATTGCCCCGGGAGAGCTTCATGAAACTTCGCTCCATCACAATTGGACTATTGCTCGTATTGGCAGCAGGAACGGCCTTTGCCCATGGCAACAAAGTGCACGTCCTCGGCACGCTGGAAAAAGTTGGAGCCGATTCCGTGCTTGTGAAAACCAAAGAGGGCATGTCCGTGGAGGTGAAACTTGCCGCCTCGACCGTGTATCTCGCGCGAAGCAACAATCAAGACAAAACCGCCAAGCTGTCGGACCTCGCCGCCGGCGATCTCGTCGTCATTCACGCTACGCAAAAGGAGAGCGGACTCGAAGCCGATGAAGTCCGATTCTCGGTTCCGACTGCGCCTAAAGCTGGCACCCCCGCTTCGCCGAAGCCAAAATCTTGAGGAGATGTTGAATTCGCGCGGTCTTCTCCTATTCGACTAGATGGCACGAATGGGTCTTCAGCACGAGCCAAACTTTGCGTCCCGCCGCCAACTCCAGCGCCCGCACGGCCCCCGGCGTGACGTGCGCGATGAAGGTGACGCCACAATCCACACGCGCAATCACCATTGTTCCGCGCTGTTCCATCGAAGCGATCCGCCCCTCCATCACGTTTCGCGCACTTAATCCGCGCGGCTGCTCGGTCCCCAACAAAATGTCCCCTGCACGGATCGCCACACGCACGCGGTCCCCCGCCACCGCGTAGCCTAAGGGCACCTCGATCTCGCACGCGGACTCCCCCAGCCGCACGCGCATCACTCCGTCTGCTTCCCGCAAACTCAGCACCGTGCCATCCAGTAAGTTCTCGAATCCCGCCGCTTGCGCCAGGCGCTTCCGCCGCGGCGCATCCAGCACGTCCATTGGTGCACCGGCACTCACGACGCGTCCGTTTTCGATCGCAATCACCCGCTCGCCGAGCGCATCCACCTCTTCCCGGCTATGCGTCACGTAGAGAATCGGAATCCGCTTTGCCGCATTCCACGCGCGCAGATCGTCCACAATCGCAGACTTCAGTTCCGCATCCAGTCCCGTCAGCGGCTCGTCCAGCAGCAGGACGCGCGGCTCCGTCACCAGCGATCGCGCCAGCGCGATCCT
>JBGQCW010000319.1:0-3143 GCA_041495565.1 Candidatus Acidiferrum sp. | reverse complement strand
GTTGCTTCTTTCTGCGCGCGGTCGCGGATATACGCCAGTTTCACCTTGCTCCCAATCGGAGCTTGCGCGATCGGATTCACCAGGTCATTCCCTGTCTTCACCGGCTGTCCGTTCACGCTGGTGATGACGTCGCCGCCCTTCAATCCCGCCTTTTCCGCGGGACTTCCCGGCTCCACGCCTTCAATGACCAAACCGTACGATGCGCCCAAGGACTTCAGCGTGATGGCATTCGTGCTCAGCTCTTCCTGGAAGCTCACGCCGATCGACCCGCGCGTCACGCGCCCTTGCTTGATAATCTGATCGTAAACGCTAATCGCCGTAGTGGATGGCAGCGCAAAGCCAACTCCTTCATAGCCGCGGCTGCCCGTAATGATCGCCGTGTTAATCCCGATCACCTGGCCGGCAAGATCCACCAGCGGCCCTCCTGAGTTTCCCGGATTAATAGCCGCGTCGGTTTGCAGGAATCTCTGGAACTGGTGCCCGATTCCGCCGCGATCCTTGGCGCTGATGATTCCCGCGGTCACCGTGGCCTGCAACCCAAACGGGCTGCCGATCGCGAGTACCCAGTCGCCCACCTGCACGCCGTCGGAGTTTCCAAGTTTCGCCGTTGGCAGTTCCTTGTTCGCATCAATCTTGATGACCGCCAAGTCCGTATCTTCATCGATGCCCACTACCTTCGCCGTATACCGCGTGGCGTCCCCGTTCAATTGAACCTGGATTTTCGTGGCCTGCTCCACCACGTGGTTGTTGGTCAGGATGTAGCCGCGCTTGTCCACGATCACGCCGGAACCAAGACTGCGCTCCGCTTGCGGTGGCCCATCCTGTCTTCCGTCGAAGAAGCGGTCGAAGAAATCCTGCATCGGATCATCCTGGTCGGAGGGTTGCGAGCGGCGCTTCTTTGCCTGCCGGCGTTCCATTACCTGCGTCGTCGCAATATTCACCACCGCGGGTTCCACGCGATTGACGATCGATGCGAATGAGCTGGAGGCGGGAATGGGATCCGGTACGGTAAGGGCAGTTGCCGTTGTGCCTCCAAACCCCAGGCTTTTCATCGCCGAGACGCGGCCGGAAACCACCGACCCGATCAAGATGCCAATTCCGAGTGTCAACGATACAAAAAAGGTCGCCAGTATCTTTCGGCGGCGCGCCCAGCTAAAAAGCTCTTTCACTTGCTCACCCATTTTTCCTGCTCCTGTCTTATTTTGTTCCCGCAGCCTGCTCGCGACAGTTAGCCTGCTTTTCGGCTCGCCCCGATCTTGTCGGGATCCAGCTTCAAAAGTATAACACCTCTAATTCCAAGGGGTTTCTACCTTAAAACGCTGCCGCGCAGCAATAACTGTCCTTCCGACCGGGGTGCCTTGCGATTTTTGTTCTCCATACCATTGGACGCAGGAAACCCTAAATCTGTTGTCAAGAATGGGAAATCTCTTCCCCGAGCCCCGTAAGCGCTTGCGATTCAGGGACTAACTGGCCCCCGGAGATCCCGTAGGGCTCGCCCGCCGCAGGCGGGCGGGCCGCTCTTCCGGTTAACACTTCAGCACGATTTCGCGTCTGATTATTGAGGCTGGGCATCTTTCTCCCCTGGCTTGACCGTGGAATGCAACGTTGACTTCCGAACCGCAAGCATGGAACGTCGGGAAGTGACTGCCTGGCCCGTGCCCGAACTGCAGGATGACGGCGCTCTTGTCAATTCCGCCCGCCAAGGCGACCGCGCCGCCTTCGGCCGCCTCTATGACCGCTACGCCCGGATGGTCCACGGCATTTTGCTCTCTCGAGTTCCGCCGCGCGAAGTGGATGACCTCGTCCAGGAGGTTTTTCTCTCGGCGCTCCGTCAGCTTCACGCGCTGCGCGACGTCTCTCGATTCGGAGCGTGGCTCTCAGTCATCACCCGCAACCGGGCCAACGACCACTACCGGAAATCCGGCCCGGAAGCGGCGCTGACCGAACCCGTTTCCGAGAATCAGCCCGAGAACCGCGCGAACAACCAAGCGGAAGCCGAAGAGGCCGCCATGATCCTGGCCATCGTGCGAACTCTCCCCGAAGCGTATCGTGAGCCTCTCATCCTGCGTTTGGTGGATGGCATGACGGGTCCGGAAATCGCCGCGCGCACGGGGCTGAAGCACGGTTCGGTTCGCGTCAATCTTTGCCGCGGCATGCAACTGCTGCGCGAGAAGCTCAATGAGACAACAAAAGGTGCTTCGTGAGCAGAAGGCCCAGGAACAAGAGGAATGATTTATGAAAGATGATTATTTGTGGGATGGCTCCGGCGAGCCGGATCCCGAAATTCAAAAACTGGAAAAGGCGCTGGGGCGCTATCGCCACGATCGTCCCGCGCCGTCATTCGAACAGGTCGCCGACATTCGTCCGGCGAAAACTCGCTCGCGCTTTTTCAAATTCCGGCTGTCACTCCAACTTGGAGCAGTCGCCGCCATCCTCTTGGCCGCGGTCACAGTGTTTCTCTTCTTGCGTCCGAAACCGATCTCCAATCTGGGTCCGGGGTGGGATGTGGCCCGTCTTGAGGGCACACCGCGCGTTGGATGGCATTCCATCAGTGAGAAATCGGGGCCGGGAAAGCTCGGTGTCGGACAGACCCTCGTGACGGACAATTCTTCGCGAGCCACCATCACGTTTGACGAAACCGGCCGCGTCGAAGTTGACCGAAGCTCGCGCCTCCGCCTCGTGACGAATGGCCCCGGCCACCAGCGGCTTTCTCTCGAGCGCGGCACGATTCAGGCCACCGTCTGGGCGCCTCCCGGTGAGTTTGTCGTCGATACGCCTTCCGCCGTCGCCGTGGACTTGGGCTGCGTGTACACGCTGCACGTGGACGATTTCGGCGGCGGCCTGCTGCGCACCACCATGGGCTGGGTGGGTTTCAAACTGAACGGCCACGAATCCTTCATCCCCGCAGGAGCCGTCTGCGCCACGCGCCCGAAAATTGGCCCCGGCACACCGTATTTCGAAGACGCCACGCCATCGTTTCGTGACGCACTGTCCAAGTTTGATTTTGCGGCCAACTCGCCGGGAGAGCGCAACGCCCTGCTTGGCATCATCCTCGTCGACTCTCGCAAGAGCGACGCACTGACACTCTGGCATTTGCTCTCGCGCGTCAGTGATGCGGATCGCCCCGCTGTTTATGACCACCT
>JBGQCW010000318.1:0-3148 GCA_041495565.1 Candidatus Acidiferrum sp. | reverse complement strand
TAGGTCTTGCTCTTGGTCGCCCTCGCCAACAATCCGTGTTAGCTCAACGTGATCGCCATAGATAGCCGCGCGCGGCCCAAGAAGAGCCTTGTACATTTTGATCCGCCGCCGCACCTGCACCGAACCCACGGGGTCAGCCGTCACGGCCTGGTCCATGTAGCGGAACCATGCCAGGCTCGGCGGCGTGCCGCAGGGGCAGCTCTGCGTCACGCTGTCCGGCTTCAGGGCGCGGGTCGTTTCGAAAATCGTTTTGTACACCTCGCCCATTGCGTATACCGAATCCAGCGGAGATTTATGGTGGTGCTTCGGGTTGTAGCAGGGCGGCGTTGCGTAAATGTTGTCCAGTTTGTGTCCGTCGAATCCCCAGTCACGAATGAAGCGCTCCGTCAGCTCCTTGTAATACGCTTGCACTTCCGGCACGGCCGGGCAGAGCGTCGCCAGATTGCGTGTCATCCGCGCCGGCTTTCCGTTCTTATCGAGCACCAGCCAGTCTGGATGCTCCTTCACTACGTCAGACACGGTGAATTTGTGGCCGCCATAACCGTTATGCCCATCCTCGACCGCCAGTGGCAGCCACCACAACTGCAGTTTGAAGCCCTGTGCGTGGAAGTCGCTCACCATCTTTTGAATCGCGTCGCCCGCAAACGTATCCGTCCGTGGCTTCCAGTCTCCGTAATTGTTGAACCAGCGGTCATCCAGCGTCGCCCAATGAATCCCCAACTCCTTTAGTTTCGGGATTGTCGCCAGCATCTGTTTCGGCGTCACATCCGATTCATAACCCCAGCCGCACCAGTTCACCGCGTAGTTTTCTTCATTATTCGTGGGTCGTGCCAATCCTTCGCGCTCCACGGCGTTCGACCACACGCTCAACGGTTCGTAGTAATCGCCTTTGTATATAGCCAGGAACGTGCGCGGCGTTGAATAGACTTCGCCTGTTTTCAGCGTTGTCTTCGCCGGCAAACGCACCGCCGCCGCTACGCGCCCGTCCTTCATCGTCTCCACCGGGATTGAGAGAACCAACGGCAGCGTCTCAATATGTCCGATGGCTTCTCCTACATTTCGCGTCCAGAACGCCACCACCGGGATGCCGCCGCCCACTCGCCCCAAGTCTCCCTCTACCTCCACCGGCGCCCCGAACGGATTCTCTTGTGAAAACTTTGCCGGCACGGGCAGGACATCGTCCTTACCCCATTTCAAGCTCGAACCATAGAAGGACCACATCTCATGCGGCGCGGCGTGCGCGTCGCTCCCTTGTGCATTCAGCCGGTGCCTCTGCAGGGAAACGCTGTCAAGCGTCACGTCTTTATTTCCCGCATTGCGCAGCGAAGCAGAGAGCAGTGCGAGCGCCGGAAAGTCATCGTACACTTCGAGTGTCAATGTTTCCTCGAGACCTGTGCTCGAGCTTGTCCCGGGAATCTCAATGTGTTTTCCCAGCCGACCGAGTTTACCTGCAGGGTCGCTTACCTTCGCGTGCGCGAAATCAAATACGAAGTCGCTCACCTCGGTGCGCCCGGCGATCACCTGCTGCCCCGCTTCGCTTCCCGGATCTTCCAGCGTGAGGCTCTTGCCTTCGCTCTTCAGGCTCGCCTGCAAATAACCGGAAGGTCTCAGCAAGAACTCCGCCGCGGGCGTATCCAGATGGATGCCGTCGCCCTCCGTACTCACGCGGATCGCGGATGTTTGTGCTGCCGCAGGTGCAGCCGCCGGCTGCGCTTCCTTGCTTTTACAGCCGGCGCTCTGCAGGAACGCTGCTGCCAACAACAGCGGCAGCGCTCTTAGTGCTCGCTTAATCCCTTTCTTGTTTCGCATTCGCGTTGACCAGGTCACGGTTTCTTCTCCCCATTTTCGTTCGGCCCTTTGAATTCTGTAAAAATTCGCTCCGCATTTGCGTGGTAAACCTTCTCGAGCACCGCATCCGGCAGCTCCATGCCATAAATCTTCCATCGCCCCTGGCCGGGGTAGTCCCAATAGTCGAAATACTCGTCACCCGTTTCCAGCCAGCGAAAATAATTGGCGTACATCTTTTCATCCGGTTCGCTGTCGGTTCCAAACAGAATGCGCTCCTGAAATTCCAGAAAGAATTGCCGCGCGCGTCGCGGTTGCCGCCCCAGTTCAGCTTCGCGAGCGCCCAGTTCGACAACCATATTCGGATGCTGACGCAGCCACGCCGACACCACGTCCAGGTTTTCCGGCCAGTTAGCCACGTGCAGGGCAATAAAAGTCGTGTGCGGATGCTTGGCAAAAACGCGATTGCGCTCCTCGAGCAGTTTCTCTTTGCTGGGGAATTGCGGCCCGTAAAAGCTCCACGAAGGATTGTGCATCAGCTCTTCGTAGCGTTCGTTGTACTTATCCGCCGGCGTAAAAAAGGCTTCCGGATCGGTCGAATGAATAGCCACGGGAATGCCCAGCCGTCCGCACTCCTCCCAGATGGGATCAAGTCGCGGATCGTCGATCGCCACCAGCTTTCCCGACTTGTCACGCACGCCCAGCCCAAGATCCTTTAGGACTTTAAGGCCGCGCGCCCCGCGCCGCACGGCATCATCCAGTTGTTTCACCATTTCCGCGCTGAACTCCAGATCGTTAATCTTGCTCCAGTCGATTTGCGTAAAGACGACAAAACGGTCTGGATACGGTTTGACCATTTTGTCCAGCACGCCCTGCAACTTATCGCCCCACATCCCAGTTAGGATCACGATCTTCTTGACGTTTGCGCGGTCCATCACCTTAATCACGTCGGCCGCTTGCACTTCCTGGCCATGAATGCCCCCGGCGTCGTTGATGTGGTTGTGGATGTCGATGGCGGCAAATCGCGCCCGCGGCACTTCATGCGCGGCCAGGTGCGCCATCGAGTGCGGCTCGAAATCCTTCAGCAGCAGCGTCATGCGCTTCTCCGCATTGGGATCCTGGCTGTATTTGATCTCCTGGCTGGGGGCTAAGCTCGGTTCGGCTACGATCAGCAGAAGTAACACCAATCCGGCTGAAAGCTCTGAAACGCGATGACGAAGTGTTCTGAAGCTGTGATGACGAGCTGGCATGGTCCGACTCTCTTTTCCGGATCCGCACGGTATCCCGAAATACGCAGTAGGGCGGAGTGCGCGGAAACCAGTGACTTGCGTAGAGTCTATACGCGAAGGAAATAAAAAGGAAT
>JBGQCW010000317.1:0-3150 GCA_041495565.1 Candidatus Acidiferrum sp. | reverse complement strand
CCGCTTCTCACGGTTTTCAAGCCTGCGCTCGCCGCCGCCGTCCTCCATCTCCTTATGGATACTTGGCAGAGCACAGGTGTTGAACTCTTTTGGCCTTTCTCGACGCGGCGGTTCGCGTTGGATTGGGTCGCCCGCTTCGATCTCTGGATCCTGGCGATTTTGCTTGCTGGAATCTTTCTGCCCATGCTCAGCGGCTTGGTTACTGAGGAAATCGGAGCAAAATCGAAGGGTCCGCGGGGAAGAATGGGCGCGTCTCTTGCACTTGCTACCGTGATTCTTTATGCCGCCGTGCGCTTTGCTTTGCATGGCAACGCAGTGGCCGCAATGGAATCGCGCTCCTATCGCGGAGAACAGCCCCGGCGAGTGGCAGCTTTTCCTGAATCCGGATCACCCTTCCGCTGGCACGGCATCGTCGAAAGCGAAAGCGCTCTTCACGAGGTTGAAGTCGACGCCGGCCCCGGGGCAGCCTTCGATCCCGAGTCCGCGACCACGGCGTACAAGCCGGAATCCTCACCTGCGCTGGAGGCGGCTCGCAACTCCGCTGTTGCACGTCGCTTCCTTCAAGTCGCTCGCTTTCCCAAAGCCAGCGTCGAAAAGACTCCCCAAGGCTTCCACATCATCCTGCGCGCCTTTCCCTACATACGCGGCGCGAGTTCCGGCTGGCGCGTGGTCGCACTCATCGACACCGATGCCGCCGGAAAAATCCTCTCCCAGGAGCTGGCTTGGGATTCGAGTACAAAGGAATCTTGGTGGAGATAAGACCTCGACCCGTAGATGGGCAGAAAATTATCTAGCCCCGTCGGAATGCGGCCGGTGCCTTAGCAGCAGGCGGGAAAGCCCGTAACTCACGACGACAAGTGCGATCACAAACACGGTCAGATGCAGCTTATGGTGCCTCAGGTAGGGCATGGCATCCGCTCCATAACGAATGGCCAGATAACCAATGCCGAAATAGCGAACCAGACGTGCCAGGGCAATGGCTGAGGTAAAGCTGATCAGCGGGACCTCGAACACTCCCGCGGCCACCACGAAAACCTTGAAGGGGGTCGGCGGCGGCATCAGGGCGGCGACCAGTATGCCGCCAAACCCATTGTGCACGACCCAGTTATGGATAGCCTGCGCTCTTTTCCCCGCGTGCTTGTGAAACAGCGCTTCCCCACCCTTCTCCGCTATGAAAAAAAGCAGCACGCATCCAAGAACCGACCCCAGCGCCGCCATCGACGCATAGAGCGGCATCCGCGCCGGATTTTGGATGGACAGCTCGATCAGTAGCAGATCGTTAATCACCGGAAACGTCAGCACCGAAGAATCGAGAAATGAAATGAGAAAGAGACCGGGCGCACCCAACCCGCTGGCAAACGCCACGATTTCTTGTTTCCATCCACTCAAACTCGACGGCAAGAGCAATTCCTCCAATCCGTCTATTACTACTTGCAGAGGAGCAGCACTTGCCCTTAGCGAAGGCGAAAAATGCTGCGCACGCAACTATTGTGCGAACGCGGCGCGATCGAAATGGTTCATGAACACTTGCATGAGTGCGGTGCGGTGCAGGTTTGGCAGCTTCGGTATTTCACCGATCACGCGGACATGGCCAAACCGTTCGATGGTTTCGCGGTTCTCACGGTTTTGATCGCCGATTAGCACCACGCCGTGGACCGGCAGCTCCGCAGCGTGAAGCGCGGCAAGCGTCAGCAGCGTATGATTGACCGTTCCCAGGCCACTGCGCGCCGCGACAATCACGGGCAATTTGAACTTCACCATCATATCCAGCATGAATTGCTTCTGATTGATGGGCACCAGAACTCCGCCTGCGCCTTCGACGATCAGCCAGTCGTTGATCAAACTGGTGGGCATGTTGATCCGCCCAAGGTCGATCTCCACGCCTGCCCAGCGCGCCGCCAGATCGGGGGAAACCGGCGGGACGAACTTGTACACTTCATCGAGCGTTCGATCGGTGCCGATTCCCGCAAGCCGCATGACCGTCACGCGGTCCGAGCCTTCGAGCGTGCCGGTCTGGATCGGCTTCCAGTAAACCGCATCCAGCGCGGCACACAGCAGCGCCGAGAGAGTCGTCTTGCCGACTCCCGTATCCGTGCCGGTGATGAAGAAGTGGTGCCTCATGCGCGCCACGCTCCCGCGATTCGCCTCACCGTACACGGCGGCATCGCCGTGCTGAAAATAAACGTCCGCTCGTGGTTAATGAGATGCTCCTTCAAAACGGCGCTTCCGCAAACAATCGCACCGCCGCCGGCAAGCTCTTTCCAAAGGGGGATGGAAGGCGTTGGCGTTCAGCGTCGCTTCCAGCTTTGGCTTGGTACTCATGGACTCCCGACTTGCTTGGATAGCTCCGCCTTAGTTGATTCTGGCATGTTACCATCGGTTGGCAAAAACGTATCGTCGGCGTATCTAAGGCGATACGGGACAACCTGCCTCGCACTGTAGGAGTCAGTTTGACCCGCCATCCGTAAAATGTTATAAATCTCCGTTTTGTGTTAGCCCTTGCGCCCGGTTTTCAGGGTGCTGCATCGGCGGGTTTTGGGGTAATCTCAAACCGGCGCGCGGCGGCCTCTTCCCGAAGGAATGAGAACAAATTGCTCAGTGGTCGCGCCCAAGAGCGCTCGGTTGAAATAGTGTGCCGGAATTGATTCCGCTGGGAAGCACTTGCCCGGTGAACAAATGATCGATGGAGGAACGTGAATGAGAGTCTGGACTTCAAGTGCCTGGTTAATAGCCTGTAGATTCACCAAGCTTGCGGTAGCGGCGATTGTGCTTGCGCTGCTCACCGCCGCTTCGGCCCTGGCCCAGGAAGCCGGCGGCGAAGCCGGACTGAAGCTTCCCGATCTTTCCCAAGTCAAATTTCTCGGGAGGACTGACGGCCATACGCTCCTGCTCTTCGGCATCGTCATCTGCGTGTGCGGACTGGCCTTTGGACTGACCATTTACACGCGGCTGAAGAACCTGCCTGTTCACAAATCGATGCGCGATATTTCCGAATTGATTTATGAAACCTGCAAGACCTACCTCATCACACAGGGCAAGTTCCTGATGATCTTGTGGGTCTTCATCGCCGTGGTGATCGTCCTCTACTTCGGCTGGCTGGCTCCGGTACACCCCACTTCGGTCACTCTGCCCATCATTCTGATCTTCAGT
>JBGQCW010000316.1:0-3152 GCA_041495565.1 Candidatus Acidiferrum sp. | reverse complement strand
TGGCTTGTTAACGCGCACATTGCACAGTACTTACCGGGAGGCCCATGGAACCATGAGCCCCTCGGTTCGCGCAAACTTCTGCTCCACCAGCGCGAAATCGACAAGCTTTCCGGCCGCACCGAGTCCAAGGGTTTGACCGTCATCCCCCTGAAGATTTACTTTCGGAATGGCATCGCCAAGGTCGAAATCGCTCTGGCACAAGGCAAGAAGTCGTGGGACCGCCGCCAGGACGAACGCACCAAGGAAGCTCGCAGGGAAGTCGAAGAATCCATGTATCGCAATCGGAGGCGATAAAGGACCATGCAGATCACCCTCGTTACCCAGCCGTTCGCGGCCATCGAGACCGATGCTTTGGTTTCGTATCTATTTGAAGAAACCGATCCAGTCCAGGGCCGCACCGCGGAACTCGATCAGGCCGCCGCAGGCTTGCTGCGCAAGCTCGCAAAAAGCGGGGAATTGACCGGCAAGACGCTGGAATTCACGCTGGTTCACGCACCTGCGGGGCTCAAAGCCGCGCGCCTGCTCCTGGTCGGAGCAGGGAAGCGCGAGCAGTTCAATAGCGCCACGCTTCGCAAAATTGCCGGCGCTGGCTTGCGCTATCTAAAGGGTCGCTCCATCAAGAATTTTGCATTCCTCGTTCGCGAGGGTGACGCTACCGGGGAAAATGCCCAAGCTATCGTCGAAGGCGCACTCGCGGCAAATTTTGAAACCGACAAATACAAAACCGACAAGAAAAACGATAAAAATACCGAATGTGTTCTGTTAGCTGGGTACTCCGAGTCGGAACGCACCGCCGGAGAGAAAGGCCTGTCGAAAGGCCGCATCATCGCGGACGCACAGAATTTTACCCGCGACCTGGTGAACGAACCTTCCAACAAACTCACGCCGCGCATCCTGGCCGAAAAGGCCGAAGCCATGGCCAAGGAAGCGGGCCTCTCCGTTGAAATTCTGGATGAAAAGAGAATCGCCGATCTCAAGATGGGCGCGTTGCTCAGTGTGGCGCAGGGTGGTCCCGAGCCGCCGCGCATGATCGTCGTCACCTACAATCCTCCGAACGCGAAGCCGGGAGCGCCGGTCATCGGCCTCGTCGGCAAGGCCGTCACGTTTGACACCGGTGGCATCTCCATCAAGCCGTCTGAGGGCATGGAGAAAATGAAGTACGACATGGCCGGCGGCGCGACCATGCTTGGCGTCATGCGCGCACTCGCCGCCCTTAAGCCCAATGTCAAAGTCATCTGCGTCGTGCCTTCCACGGAAAACATGCCCGGCGGCAAAGCACAGAAGCCCGGCGACATCCAGACCGCCATGTCCGGCAAGACCATCGAAGTCCTCAACACCGACGCCGAGGGCCGCCTCATCCTCGCCGACGGCGTTCACTATGCCAAGCAACTCGGCGCCACGCATCTCGTTGACGCCGCCACGCTCACCGGCGCCATCGTCGTCGCTCTCGCGAGCGTCAACGTCGGTGTCTTCGGTTCCGACCAAGCATGGACCGACAAACTTCTAGCCAGCGCCAAAGCGGTCGGCGAAAAAATGTGGCAGATGCCCATGGATGACGAGTATCGCGAATTCATCAAGGGCAGCTTTGCGGACATTCAGAACATCAGCAGCAGCAAAGGCGGCGGCGCCATCACCGGTGCTTGGTTCATCCGAGAGTTCGCCGGCGACTCCCCGTGGATCCATCTGGACATCGCCGGCACCGCCTGGAACGACGACGCCAAGCCCTGGCTCGCCAAAGGCCCCACGGGCGTTGCCCTCCGCACCCTCGTCCACCTCGTCCTTTCCTACTGACATGCTTTGCCTGTTCGGTCCGCCGCTCATCGTGGAGAAACCATAGCGGACCACTCGGCTGGCGAGATGGGTCCACGCGGTACTCGCGAGCGCACCAGCTTATAGCCTAACTTCGTCAAGCCTCGGAACGGGCGGGTCTTGGCTAGAAATGGCAGTAGCCGCTCCGCCCGGCATGTCAGTTGTTCTCGATGCTTTCGAAACACGGCTCCATCGTCAGGACGGTATTGGCCCCACGCAACGGACTGCACGAAACCTGCCGGTCCAAAATTGTCCGACCGCAGAATCTGCTCCACGAAAACCCGAATCGGTCCCTCATACGCGTGTAGCGCATCGTGCATTGCCACGATCGCTCCCTTCGAGAGATACGGCGAGAAGAGTGCGAAATCTTCTTGCGCGCCCTCGAACGTGTGATCCCCGTCGATCCACAGCAGCCGGATCGGGCGGCTCCAGCCTTTAGCTGCATCCCTCGAATAGGCTCGCTGAATTTCAACGCCGTCTTCTACTTTCGCCGAACGCAACGCCCCCACGAACTCCTCGAACGTCGACGAACCCGGCGTAATCTTCGGGTCCGTGACGGATGGCGCCGTGTGCGGATCGATGGCCACAACGGGTCCCAACGCATAGTGAGCGGCAACTGAGGCCAACAATACTGTGGATTTGCCCTTGAAGCTCCCGATCTCCACGATCACGCCGGAAGCGGGAGTGCACGCGGCCAGCAATCCTAGGAACCGCGCTTCACTGTCCCCAAGAAACCCCGGCACGCGCCGCGACAGCTGCAATGCTTCCTCAATTGTTTCGTGCAGATTTTCAGGCAGGCTGACCATTTGATTCGCTTATCTTGAGCGGGAAAACGGGTTCCAGCTCACTTCCCACTGCATCAAAGCTTCGCTGGTTTCTCATCGTTACAACTCTCTGCTGCCTTACATCTTCTCCGGTGCCGCAATACCCATCATCCCCAGCGCTCGGACCAATTGGCACTCCACCAATTCCGTCAGCCGCAACAAGAACGCCCGCTTCTGCTCATCCGCTTCCGACAAGATGTGATGCTTGTGATAAAAATTATTGAACGCTTGCGCCAGCTGAAACGCATACTTCGCCACAAACGCCGGCTCCTGAGTAGAAATCGCCGCATCCACTGCATAATCGAGTGAACCCGCCGCGACCAGTAGCTCCCACAGCCCGTTTCCCTCCGCCCCTGCAAGCAGTCGGCTGACGGATTCGTTCGTTACCTCGACGTTCGTCGCGCCTGCTTCCGCGCCCTTTCGCCGGATTCCACGAATGCGCACCACCGCATACTGGCAATACGGCCCCGTCTCCCCCTCAAAGCTCAACGCATCTTTGAAATCGAACGCGATAATCGC
>JBGQCW010000315.1:0-3206 GCA_041495565.1 Candidatus Acidiferrum sp. | reverse complement strand
GTGCTGGCTGTCGGCAGCACGCTCCACCGCCGCCACCCAACCTCTATGCAGCATGTACAAGCTTCCGATCACGGCCGCGATCGCCGCGAATCCGGCCGCAAACAGTGCTAGCGCGGCAAGGAGTTCCCACACGAAATACGTCTGCAGCGCAACCACAACCGCCAGGAACCCCCACATCCACTTACGGCTCTTGTCCTTAGTCTTCATTTTTTCCTTGTCCACGAACCCCATTAGCTCTAACACTTGCCCGGCAACTGCGTTGTTCTTGCTGAACGGCACGCCTGCAAACTTAGATGCTCGGTCTTGTCCGAAAGGTCCAATGCTGCTCGCCCCACCTGTACCATTTGACAGCTTGTGGGCCCAAAATGCGATGGTACACAAGACACATTTTGGGGCCTAAACGATCCTACTAGTACCGGTTGTTCCAGCTTGAAACGCTGCAAACTATAGAAAACAAAGATATTTATTGCGATCCGACTTTCGCCATGATTTTCGCCTCGTTTTCTCTGTACTAACTGTGGAAAACCTGTACTTCCGTACAGGCGCTCCTGACTCCATGGATAGTGATCCCTCACCCCCTGGCGTATCACTTTCATCCCTCTCGCGTCGCCGTCTCTTCCACGTAAATTCCCAAAAACAGTATTCGTGTCGGAGAAGACCGATGCTTCAGGTTGTCCAAGCTGTGCAACTGTGTTCTAATCCGTGCTTCGCGAAACCCTCGCGCCCCTCCATGGTATTTCTAGGCGTCCTCGCGGCGATCGTAGTTATCCTCACGCCGGTCCTCGCCATTTCCGCCTTCATTCGTGTTCAGCGCCTGACGGAGCAGTTGCGAACCTTCCCCCTGCAGGATCTTGTGGCCCGGCTGCACGCCCTGGAGAAGCGCCTGAGCGGGCTGGAAAAATCGCTTGCGTCACGCGGAACAACCGCTGCTCCGCCCCCGGCGCAGGAGCCAGCTCGCCCCATCCAGCCTCCAGCGCCGGCGCCGATCCCTCCACCCTTGCATACGGCTCCTCCCCCGCCGATTCCATCGAGAGAGATTCCCAAGTCGCGCGAAGTTCCCTTGCCGCCGCCGGAATTCAATGTTTTCGCGGCGCCGCCGCTCCACCGCTCGCAATCGAAAAGCTCTTCTGCTCTGGACCTGGAAACGCTCATCGGCGGGCGCTGGTTCAACCGTATCGGGATCATCGCGCTGATCGGCGCGGTGACTTACTTTCTGAAGTATGCGTTTGACAACAACTGGATCGGCCCCAGCGGCCGCGTGGCGATCGGAATTCTGCTCGGCGCCGCGATGCTCCCTTGGAGCCATTGGCTTCTGCAACGTGGCTATTCCTACTTCTCCGAAGGCATTGCAGGCCTGGGTGCCGCGGTGCTGTACCTCTCGATTTGGGCGGGCTGCCAATACTACAAGCTCTTCAGCCTCGATGTGGGCTTCGCCGCCATGATCGTGATCACCGCGGGCATGGCCGCGGTGGCCCTGGGCCGCAATTCGCAGCGCATCGCTCTGCTCTCCCTGTTCGGCGGGTTCCTCACGCCCGTGCTCGTCAGCGAGGGCAAGGACGCGCAAATTGTTCTCTTCACCTATCTCTTGATTCTCGGCGCCGGGCTTCTCGCCATCGAACTCCGCCGCGACTGGCGCTCGCTCACTCCCATTTCCTTCCTTCTCAGCCAGCTCTATTTCTGGGGCTGGTACTCGGAGTTTTATCGCCCGAACAAGCTCGAGCGCACGGTGATTTTCGCGACGCTGTTCTTTCTTCTCTACGCCGCGCTGCCGGTTATTCGGGCTGTCCGGTTTTCCCGGTTGCACGAGCTCGATATCCTGGTGGTCCTCGCGAACTCCTTCGCGTATCTCGGTGCGCTTTACATCATGCTCTGGCCACAGGACCGCTGGCCGCTCACGCTCCTGGTCCTCGCTCTATCCGCGGCGCATGTAGTTGTCGCGCGGCTCGTTCCGCCGCCGAAAACCGGCGAATCGCCCCTGACGCGATTGCTCTTCGCCGGACTGGCGTTGACCTTCGCCACGCTGGCCATTCCCATCCGCCTCGACGGCAAATGGATTACGCTGGCCTTCGCCGTCGAGGGCGCCATCCTCGTCTGGACGGGTTTCCGTTCGATGGCGGTTTTTTTGCGCGCGGGCGGCTATTTCCTCCTCGCGCTCGCCGCCATTCGGCTTCTGATTTTTCCTTTGTCCGCGCCGCAATTTCTGTTCAATGAGCGCTTCGCCGCCTACACCGTCCTGATCCTCTGCTTCGGCGTGGTAGTCTACGCCGCGCGCGAGCACGCCTCCTCCGTCGGCCGCGGCGAACTCAACGCTCTCGGCGTCTTCGCCGTGGCCATCAACGTGTTCGCGTTGATCGCGCTCTCCCTCGAACTCTGGGATCACTTCGGCTCTCATGCAGGCCTGGGTATCGACTCCGGCCTCGCCCAGCACCTCGCGCTCTCTCTTCTCTGGACCGCCTACGCTTCCGGGCTGATCGCTCTTGGGGTCAAACGGGAATCCGCGCTTCTGCGCTGGCAAGCGCTCGCGCTCTTTGGTCTGGTCGTGGTCAAAGTCTTCTTTTACGACAGTTCGTACCTCGATAAGTTCTACCGCATCGTTTCGTTCTTCATCCTCGGTCTTGTTCTGCTCGTCGTTTCTTTCCTGTATCAACGCAAAGTCGCTCGCGGGCATTCTCCGTCATGAAGCGCCGGTTCTCTTCTCTCTTTCTCTTGCTCGCAGCTCTCGGCGCTGCCGCTTTGGCCGCCGATTTGCCTTCGGCCTGGCGCTCCTGGCGGTATTCTCGCGCCCTTGAATCCACGCGTTCCGGCGTTCTCAATTACGTGACGATCGACCGGGAAGCCTTCGCCCATTCCGAAAACCGGCTCGCGGACCTGCGCATCGTCGATGATCTTGGCAATGAACAGCCCTACGAATTGCGAAACCGGCTGGCTCCGCCGCCTCAGCCTGTCAACATCCCCGCCACTCTCCGGGAAAATAGCTTCGTGCGCGGTCAATTCACGCAAGTCGTAGCCGATTTGGGCGCACGCGCAAGTTTTCACAGCAGCCTGCGCGTGCGAACTCCGGAGTCCGACTTCATCAATTGGGTGGAAGTCGCCGCCAGCGACGACGCTCATCTCTGGCGCATTGTCAAACCGCGCGCGCCGATCTCGCGTTTTCGCAGGGAAAACCTCGAGGGCAGCCAAACCATTCGCTATTCGGAGAATAATGC
>JBGQCW010000314.1:0-3207 GCA_041495565.1 Candidatus Acidiferrum sp. | reverse complement strand
GCGATGTCGGAAATTTTTTGCAGATGGAGATTTTTCGCGTCGTCGCCGCGGATGACCATGGCGAAAGTGTTTTCGAAGCCGAGGGGTTCGGTGACTTCGAAATGGAAACGATCGGAGTAGAGCTGCTTGACGCGGCGGTAGATGGCGGCGGAATCGCCTTGTGGTGATTCATTGAGGACCGCAGTGAGGGCGGTGCCAGTGTATTCGACGTAGAGGTCGAGTTGGCCGGCTTCGAGGGCTTTGTGGACGAGCAGTGTGCCGCCGAGGTTGGTCTTGCGCTCGATGGAGATGCCGGTTTTGGCTTCAATGTGCTGGGCGAGAAGCTCGGCGAGGACGACTTGCTCGGTAAAGAATTTGGAGCCGATGGTGATTTTGGATGGATGAGAAGAACGACAAGAAGAAGAATTGAGCGTAGCGAGCAACAAAAGAGCGAAGAGAGGGTGGCGCATGTCAGGTGGAAGTGCCCATGGGAGAAGAAGGAATTTAACACAGAGAGCACAGAGAACACAGAGGACACTGAGAACAGAAAGAAAAAAGAAAAATCTAACGCAGAGACGCAGAGTGCACAGAGAAGATTGGGAGTAGAGGAAAAAGCGAAGAGACTGAGGTGTTCACTTCGCTCGGAATGGCGGGCAGTTTGGTTTGCCGGTGCATTCAAGAGACCCGGAGGCGGCGCTCGAGAAGGCCAAGGAGTACGTCGGCCACAATGGCCAGGAGGGCGGCGGGGATGGCGCCGGCGAGGATGAGGGCATCGCTGACGAGGGCGACGCCGCGGAAGATGAAGCTGCCGAGGCCTCCGGCACCGATGGCGGCGGCGATGGTGGCTACGCCGATGGTGATGATGGTGGCGGTGCGAATTCCAGCAAGGATGACGGCGAGCGCGAGAGGAAAGCGGACGCGCCAGAGAATTTGCGCGCGGGTCATGCCCATGGCTTCGGCGGATTCGAGGACGGCGGGATCGATGCCGGTGAGGCCGACGTAGGTGTTGCGCAAGATGGGGAGAAGCGCATAGAGGACAAGAGCGACGATGGCGGTGCGCTTGCCGATGCCGCCGATGAATGGAATGGGAATGAGGAATCCAAAGAGGGCGAGGCTGGGGATGGTCTGGAAGATGCTGGCGATGCCCAGCGCGATCGTGCGGAGTGCGGGACGCTGAACGATGAGCATGCCGAGCGGGACGCCGATGAGGATGGCGATCATCATGGCGATGACCACGAGCAGGAGATGATCGAGGGTGGCGCTGAAAATTTCGGCGCGGTGGCCGAGCAAGAAAGTCCAAGTGCTCGTTTGGGAGCTCATGCGGGAGCTCCGGGGGCGACGTCGAGGGAAGCCGTGAAGGCACGAACTTCGGGGTGATCGAAGCGCAGAAATTCCCGAGGAGTGGCGCTGGCAACGATGCGGCCGGCTTCGAGCAGGACGATGCGGGAAGCGAGGAGCAGGGCTTCGCGCAGATCGTGGGTGACGAAGACGATGGTCTTGCCGAGACGGCGGGCAAGGGCGCTGAATTCGCGCTGAAGCTCGGCGCGGGTGACGGGATCGAGCGCGCCGAAGGGCTCGTCCATCAGGAGAATCGGCGGATCCGCGGCGAGGGCGCGGGCAACGCCGACACGTTGGCGCTGACCTCCGGAGAGTTCGCGCGGACGGCGCTTCGCGTATTCGCTCGGATCAAGGCCGACGAGCCGGAGCATTTCTTCGACGCGAGCGGCCGTGCGAGGGGCGTCCCAGTCTTCCAAAGTGGGAACGAGGGCCACGTTCTCGGCGACCGTGAAATGGGGGAAAAGGCCGGCGTCCTGGATGACGTAACCGATGCCGCGGCGAAGGCGGATGGGGTCCCAAACGGAGGTGGGGCGGCCCTGGACGAGAACTTCCCCCTTCGAGGGAAGTAACATGCCGTTAATCAACTTGAGGAGGGTAGTCTTGCCGCTGCCGCTGCGGCCGAGGAGGACGAGGGTCTCACCATGAGGAATTGTTAAGGAAATGCCAGAAACGATTGCGCGGGCAGGAATATCGTTTATGTGATGCGCCACGTCTCGAAATTCAATTGCATTTCCTAAGAAACTTGCGGTTTTCGTATTCATTTCGATTGACAGCCCCAATTCCCGGAGCGAACATCCTAATGCAGATAGCCTCCCGGCGCTGAATTTTGGCGCATCCCTCCCAAGGAAGCTGCATCCAAGAGAAGAGGAACACACAATGGGAGCACTCGCTACAGCCGTCCGAATCCGGCACGACCTGCACACCCGCCTGCTCGATGCTCGCCTGCGAACCGATGAGCTATTTCGCATGGTCCGCGAAGAGGCCATGTATGACCGGCCGATCCCCGAAAGACACCGCATTATCTTTTATGTCGGGCATGTGGAGGCGTTTGATTGGAATTTGCTGGGGGACCGCGCGTTCGGATTGCGGTCTTTTCAACGGACCTTCGACCAATTGTTTGCCTTTGGCATTGACCCCGTGGAAGGCGGATTGCCGTCGGACACGCCAGCGGATTGGCCTGCGCGCGAGGAAGTCGAAAGGTACAACCGGCGGCTGCGCGAGGAGCTGGATCGCGCGATCGAGCAAGCGCTGGAGCGGCCTGAGGAGGGACACCCACATCTGATCTCGATGCTGGAAGTGGCCATCGAGCATCGCCTGATGCATGCGGAGACACTCGCGTACATGCTGCACCGATTGCCGAGCGAGAGAAAGATTTGCGGGCCGGAGAATGCCGCGTGGAAAGCAGTGCGGGTGAAATCGCACCTGGTGGATATTCCTGCGGGGAGGGCGACGCTGGGTCTGGAACGAATTCACGGGGATGAATTCGGGTGGGACAACGAATTTGGCGCGCACGGAGTGGAGGTGACGGGATTCGCGATAGAAAACCACAACGTAACGAATCACGATTTCCTGCGGTTCATCCAGGCGGGCGGCTACGAAAACCGGTCGCTGTGGAATGACGAAGCGTGGGCCTGGAAGAAAAAAGAGGGTATCGAACACCCGATGTTCTGGAGGCGCGATGGCAACCTGTGGATGTATCGCACGATGTTTAGCGATATCCGGTTGCCGCAGGAGTGGCCGATTTACGTGAGCCAGGCGGAGGCCACGGCGTATGCGAACTGGCTCGGGAGAAAACTCCCGACGGAGGCGCAGTTTCATCGCGCAGCGTATGGAACACCGGACGGCCGGGGGGAGCGCAGCTATCCGTGGGGGGAAGAAGCTCCGAGTGCT
>JBGQCW010000313.1:0-3208 GCA_041495565.1 Candidatus Acidiferrum sp. | reverse complement strand
TTCAGCGGTTGATTCAGGACCCTCTGGCGCTGCAAATCCTGCAGGGCACGGTGTTGCCGGGCGATCGCGTGCGCGTGGACCGCGACGGACAGAAAGACCTGATGCGGTTCGAACGCGCACCGTCGAAACAACCTGCGGCTGTGGCAAGAATCTAAACTAGTGCGGGATGGAATGTTCGGCCAAAGAGATTCCATCCCTGCCCGGACGCGGCGCTCCCGGGCGTTTTTGTGTACATTGAATGGATGAGGCGGACATGAAAATCTTACGAACCGGTGCACTTCTGATCTTGCTGAGTGTGCTGCTGGTGACTGTGGGCGGTGCGCTTGGCGGCCCGAACGGCCTGAAGATCGCCCTCGCATTCGCCGTGCTGATGAACGGTATCGCGTATTTTTTCTCGGACAAGATTGCGCTCGCTTCCAGCGGTGCGCAGCCGGTCTCGCGCGAACAGTTGCCGAGGCTCTACGCAGTGATGGAACGTCTCGCGGCAAAGGCAAACCTGCCGGTGCCGAAGCTCTACGTGATTCCGGAAGCGGCGCCAAACGCTTTTGCCACCGGCCGCAACCCGCACCATGCCTCGGTGGCAGTGACGCAGGGCCTGCTCGAACTCATGAACGACGACGAATTGGAGGGCGTGATTGCTCACGAACTTTCTCACGTCCGAAACTACGACATCTTGACGAGTTCAATCGCGGCAACGATCGCTGGCGCTGTCACTTATTTGGCGAGCATGGCGCGATGGGGAATGATGTTTGGGGGCTATGGAAGAGACCGCGATGACGACCGCGGAGGCGGCGGAATTGCTGCGCTCCTGATGATCTTTCTCGCTCCATTCGCCGCGTTATTGCTGCAACTCTTTCTTTCGCGCACGCGGGAATATTCAGCCGACGAGACGGGAGCGCAAATGGTCGGCCAGCCCTACGGCCTCATCAGCGCGCTTCAGAAGCTGGGAGCCTACAACCAGCGCATTCCGACGACCTCGCTTTCCCCGTCAACCTCGGCGTTGTGCATCGTGAAGCCGCTCTTTGGAAGCGGCACGTTTTCGTCGCTATTCAGCACGCACCCGCCACTAGAAGACCGAATCGCCGCCTTGCGGGGAATGAGCGTTATTCCAAGGCGATAGCGATCTTGTGACGAGATTCTGCACATTTCAGCCAGCGAGTGTGTAATCTTTTCGAAGATTTGCCCAGTGTGGAATCCGCCTGAAAGGTGTAGCAGCGTTTAAACATCTCATTTAACAAGAGTTAATTTTTCTGGCGGAAGAGCAGTGTTTGGTGCCGGAAGTGCTGCTCCACGGACAGGTCATTTTGCCATCGCAGGGACCTGGGGGACGAGAGCAATGAGTTGTAGAGACACTATCCATCTGATTTGCTGGTACTTAGAGGGTCGCCTTTCCCAAGCCGTGGAAGGGGAGATCGAGCATCATCTTGAAAGATGTCCGGACTGCCACCTCGTTCTCGACGCCGCGATGAATACTCTGGAGCGGTATTTTACCCCCGAACGCGCAGTGGAAATCCACGTCACTCCTCAAGCCGCCTAAACTATCCGCCAATCCTAAGTAATTGAAAAATATAAGTTTACAGTTCCGACTCAACTGGAAATGCGGTCTTCTTGCTTGTCCGAAATTCTTTGGAACCTTCGGTTGAAACTACTACGTTCCCCAGCCGCAAAATTTACATTTGCCGAAAAGACTGCGTAATCTTTACTAGTAATGGTACTTATAGAATTCGCCCGCAGATTGCCTTAAAATTGATGTACATCATTGATTGTAAATGACTTACTCCGCGAAGAACGCGTTCAAGGCGTTTTGGCGTTGCGGATGCTCCTTTCGAAGGCACAGGGCGAAAGCCAAAAGGAGAATGAAGTATATGAGCGACTTTCAAGATTCGGCCAACACGACTGGCACCCCCCGTTGGGTTGGACTGGCAGTGGCCGTGTTGGGCGGTATCTCGCTGCTCGGCCTCGGAGTCGGCTGGAGCGCACTCAATCAAGCCAAGGGCATCGAACAGACGACGCAAGCCTCGCTGAAGCAATCCAATGATGCGCTGGCCCAGCGGCTGGCGAAGGAAGACGAGATCAATCAGCAACTCCAGAGCGACGTGAAGGTAGTCACGGACAAGCTGAATGTAACGCACGCGGATCTAGTCGCGGCACGCAAGCAGAACAAGAATGCGACCGTCGCAGTCGACCAGAAAGTGACCAACCTTGCGACTTCCGTAAAGGCGGAACTGGCCACCAAGGCGAGTACCGAAGACATCAGCAAGCTGAATGGCGACGTCACGGGCGTGAAGGGCGACTTGGACGCAACCAAGAACAGCATTCAGATGGCGCGCAGCGAAATGGGCACGCTGATCGCACGCAACCACGATGAAATCGACCAGCTCCGCCGTATGGGGCAGCGCGACTACTTCGAGTTCACCGTGCAGCGCAAGGGTGGCGCGACGAAGGTCGGCACCATCCAAATCGAACTGAAGGACACCAACACCAAGAAGAACCGCTACACCATCAACGTCCTGGCGGATGACAACAGCTTTGAAAAGAAGGACCGCTCGGTGAACGAGCCGATCTTCTTCTACACCGGCGGAACCCGCGCGGCGCTCGAACTGGTGGTCAACAAGGTCACCAAGACGACGGCCACGGGCTACCTGAGCATACCGAAGGCGGCAGGAGCGGCCTCGGCAAGCACAGCGACTTCCGGACAGTAAGCGAGTTTTGCGGAAGTTAGTCTGCAACTCCTTGAGAGCACAGCAAGATAGGGAGGATTCCAGAGAATCCTCCCTTTTTTGTTGCAGCTCATCCGGGAATAAAAATCCGCCGTACGAGGTCTTAGTAAGAGTCTGGACACCGGGTCGCCGCTGTGCCAAGCTACTGGACGGCCCAGAGGATCAAACAACCGCAGTAGATTTCTGGAGGGGGAAATCATGAAAGTACGCTTTGCAGTGGCAATGGCAGCGACGCTTTTCGCGGGAGCACTCGCGATGGCGGCGGATGGTTCATGGACCGGCTGGATTTCGGACAGTCAGTGTGGAGTAAAGGGCGCGAATGACAAGGCCGGCGAGTGCACCACCAAGTGCGTCAAAGAGCACGGCGCCAAGTACGTGTTCGTGAACGACGCCGACAAGAAGGTGTACGTAATCGATGCGCAGGACAAAGTGGCGGCGCATGCCGGCCATCACGTGACCGTAAAGGGCACCGTGGACGGCGAAACGCT
>JBGQCW010000312.1:0-3231 GCA_041495565.1 Candidatus Acidiferrum sp. | reverse complement strand
GCGAGCCTCGAGACCGATCTTGTGGTGAACGACACGGTGGTGGCCCGCAAAGGCGCCGATGTTTACGGCCGCTTGGCGGAATCCAAAGAGGCCGGGCACATGGCTGGCAGCGCGGAGCTGCAGCTCGAGCTTACCCGGATGATCGTTGACGGGAAGGATTACCCGGTCGTCAGCAGCGATTACAGCCTCAAGGGCAAGGGCCGCGGTTCGGACACGGCGAAGAAAGTTGGCGGCGGGGCGGTGGCTGGCGCGATCATCGGCGCGATCGCGGGCGGCGGCAAGGGCGCTGCGATTGGCGCGGGCGTTGGTTCCGCGGCGGGCGCGGGAGTCCAGGTGTTCACGCGCGGCCAGCAGGTAAAGGTGCCGAGCGAGACGCTGCTGGAGTTTCGCCTGCAGCAGCCTGTCGTGGTATCTCCGACACAGAGGTAATGCGCTTCGGTCAGCCCGAGCAATGAGAAGCATTCACCATGGGGTGGGCTTCGGCTCGCCCTTTCTAGCCGGCGTCCTCCGGCCAGACCGGCGCCCGTTATCGAGTTGGAACCACCCCTTGGGAATTCTCTCTTGCCACTCCTGCTGTTAGTGACTAAGATACCCCCGCGATTGGAGACACCATGCCTAAAGAAAAACCTCGCGTAAACATCGGTGAAGTCATCAGAAGTTACCGCGGCCAGCGCGGACTGTCGCAAGGCGACATCGAGCGCCGCACCGGGCTCTTGCGTTGCTACCTTTCGCGTGTCGAGAACGGCCACACCGTCCCCTCTCTTGAAACGCTCGCCAAGATTGCCGAAGCCATGGACATCTCGCTTGCGGATTTTTTCCCCGGAACCGAGACGCCCCGCGACCGCGAAACGCAAAAGGCCCTCGGTGAGCTTTCCCAGGACGAAATTCGCTTCCTCGCGGAGATCAAGAAGTTCAGCACCTCGCTTTCCGACGGTGACAAGCGCCTGGTGCTGGCCATGATTCGCAAGATGGCCACTTTGATTCCGGCCGCTGCGGCGAAGAAGCTGATTGTGCGCCGCCCCACGGCATAGATTTTTCAAATTCAATTGGATTGAAAAAGCGCGGCTCGTCGGCCGCGCTTTTTCTTTCTTCGTGATCTTCCAGTCTCAGTTGTTTTGGCCGCGGATGAGGCGAATAGCTTCGGGGAGAGCGGTGTCCGTGCGGCCGTTGCCGTCGGAGGAGGCTTCGGCGCCGCGGGCGTCCTCCGCGTCGCTGCTCTCGCCGGGGGCCAGGAAGAGGTTGGCCTCCACCGCGTGCTGCTTGGTGTAAAGGTCGTAGTAACGGCCACCCAGAGCGTAGAGAGAGCCGTGAGTTCCGCGCTCGATGACGCGGCCGCCCTCGACGACCAGGATCTGGTCGGCGCGGCGGATGGTGGAGAGCCGATGCGCGATGACGAAGGTTGTGCGGCCACGCATCAGGTAGCGCAGCCCTTCCTGAATCAGCGCTTCCGACTCGGAGTCCAGGCTGGAGGTGGCTTCGTCGAGGATCAGGATGCGCGGATCGGCGAGGATCGCGCGCGCGATGGAGACGCGCTGCTTCTGTCCGCCGGAAAGTTTGACGCCGCGTTCGCCTACGAGGGTTTCGTATTTGTTCTCAAAGGACTCCGCAAATTCGTCCACCCGCGCGATGTGGCACGCCGCAAGAATTTCTTCCTCCGTGGCCTCGGGCCGCGCAAAGGCCACATTTTCGCGAATCGTTCCGTCAAAGAGAAACGTTTCCTGCAAAACGACGCCGAGCTGGGTGCGATAGGAACTGAGCTTCACGGTCGAAAGATCCACGCCGTCCACCAGAACGCGCCCGCTCGACGGCACATAAAACGCCGCAATCAATCCAATAATGGTGGACTTTCCTGCTCCAGAGGGCCCGACCAGCGCCGTGAGCGTCCCTGGCTCTGACCGGAAACTCACTTCGTGCAGAACTTCCTTTCGCGACTCATAGGCAAAGCTGACGTTTTCCATCACCACTTGACCCTGAACTCGATCGAGCGTGACGATCCGGCCAGGCGTTTCGTCTTCCGGCTTTTCATTTAGGATTTCGCGCGTCCGCTCCAGCCCCGTGATGGCCTCGGTAATCTGCGTGCCGATGGCCACGATCTGGAACACCGGCGCGATGAGCAGCCCCAGGAAAACGTTAAAAGCAAAAAACTCGCCCAGCGTCATGGTGCCGCCAAGCATACGATGCGCGCCGAGTTCCATGATGAACGCGCTGACGATCCCCATCAGGCCGGCGGCGGAAAGGCTCATCAGCGAAGTAGCTGTAAGCGTCTTCAAGATATTGTCGAGCAGCCGTTGCACCCCGGCCCCGAAGATTTTTTCTTCCCGCTCTTCGGCGTGGTAACCCTTCACGACGCGGACGCCGCCCAGTGACTCTGTCAGCCGCCCTGTAACTTCCGCCGTAATTTTCGGACGCGCCCGGAAAATGGGACGAATGGTGGCGAAAGCTTTGTTGATCCCGAATCCGAAAACCAAAAGGATCCCGAAAGCCGCGGCGGTCATGGCCACGCTCGTGTGAATCAGATACACCAGCGCGATCGCGGCCGTCATCAGTCCGCCGGCGAATTCGACCAGTCCGGTGCCCACCAGGTTGCGGATGCCTTCCACGTCGCTCATGATGCGAGAAACGAGCACGCCGGTCTTGTTCGCGTCATAAAACGATACCGGCAGGCGCCCGATGTGCGCCTGCACCTGCCGCCGCAAATCCGTGATCATCTTCTGCGCGGACTTGGAAAGGAGCTGCGTCAAGCTGAAGGAAGTGAGGCCCTGCACGATCGTTGCAACCAGCACGCCCATCACGATGGGCGTCAACAGTTGGACCTGTCTCTTGCCCACCACGTTGTCCACGAAATATTTGGTGGACGCCGGCAGCACCAGCCCGGAGAGGCGATTGATGGCCATCAGCACGAAGCCCAAAGCAAGCAGGCCTCGCCGCGGCTTGATCAGCGCGATAACGTCGGGAAGATTTTTCCACGCGTTCTTGCGCTTCTCACTTTTCGACGGCGATTTCGCTTCTTTCTCAGTGGCCATAATTTGCGGAATGAACTATACCCTGGGCGTTAGATGCCGGCGGCGAGAATAGGACTATATTGCGAAAACGGATCGGAATGAGGAGCTCGCTTCAGTCCCCTGCGGTTCCCGCGCGGGGCACACTTGCCGGGGCCGGGCGGTCCAGGCTAAGCACGCTGGAGATAAACTCGCTGACGGTGATCCCCAGGTGGCCCCAGAGGCGGCGCTT